>JAHECP010000218.1 GCA_024641665.1 Acidobacteriota bacterium | reverse complement strand
CGTCCCGCGCCGGCGCGTCGAGCGCCTGGACGAGCTCGCGGAGGGTCATTGGCCCACCCCGCCGGCCGTCCGCCGCTCGAGATGCAGCGTGGCCGAGCCGCCGCGGTCGAGCGGCGTGCCGGGCGCCGGTTCCTGGTCGGCGACCAGCCCGTCCCCGAGGAGGCGAACGCCCAGGCCGAGCTCGGCCAGCGCGCGCAACGCTTCGCGCGCGCTCAGGCCCCGCAGGTCCGGCATGAGCCCCCGGCCGCCGACCGGGCCGGCCACCCGCGACAGCACCGCCGGCATGCGAACGGGCTGTGGCACCGGCACGTCCGGCGCCGAGGCACGGGCGACGAGCACGGGGGGCAGCGGGTTGATCGTGGGCGGGATGCCGAGATGGCGGAGCGCCGCCTCGGCCACGCGCGCGAAGATGGGCGCCGCCACGGTGGCGGCGTAGTAGCCGTTCTTGTGCGGCGAGTCGATCACGACCACGATCGTGAGCGCCGGGCGGCGCGATGGCACGAACCCCACGAACGACGCGTTGTACTGGGTGTTGGAGTAGTGACCGTCCACGAGCTTGTGGGACGTCCCGGTCTTCCCCGCGACGTGGTACCCGGGTACCTGCGCGCGCGTGCCGGTGCCGTGATCGACCACCTGCTCCATGATGGTGGTCAGGGTCCCGGCGGTCTCGGGGGTGATCGCGCGGTCGAGCACCGTGCGCGGCATCTCCACGCGCCGGCCGTCGCGAATCACGGCGCGCACGACGCGCGGCTCGACGAGCTCGCCGCCGTTGGCCACGGCGCTCGCCGCCGCCGCCATCTGCAGGGGCGTGACGGCCACCTGGTAACCCATGCACATCGACGCGAGCGCGGTGTCGTCGAGGTGTGCCGGGCTCCACACGATGCCGGGGCTCTCACCGCGGAAGTCCGGCGAGAGCGTCTCGCCGAAGCCGAAGCGCCGCGCGTAGCGATCGAGCCGATCGGCCCCGAGCTTGAGCCCGACCTTGATCGTCCCGACGTTGCTCGACTTGACGATGACGTCGGTGAACGTCAGCACGCCGTAGCGGTGGTCGTCGTCGATCTGGCGCGAGCCGAAGCGGATCATGCCGGCGCTCACGTCAATCGGATCGTCCGGCTGCACGACGTGCTCCTGGATCGCCGCGGAGGCCGTGACGATCTTGAACGTGGAGCCGGGCTCGTAGAGATCCTGGATCGCGCGGTTGCGCCGCGCCTCCGCCGTCGCGCGCTGGAAGACGTTCGGGTTGAAGGTCGGCCAGTTGGCCACCGCGAGGATCTGGCCGCTCGCCGGGTCCATCACGACGATCGACCCGCCCGTCGCCTCGTTTTCTTCGACGCCGGCCCTGAGCTCGCGCTCGGCGATGTACTGGATGTACTCGTCGATCGTCAGCTCCAGGTCGGCTCCCGCGGTCGGCGCCGGATCGACACGGCTGAACAGGGCGTGCTGGCGGGCGTCGGTCTGAATCAGCATGCGGCCGCCGTGCCCGCGGATCTGCGAGTCGTAGGTGGCCTCGATCCCCGCGAGGCCGACGTTGTCGACGCCGACGAAGCCGAGCAGCGACGCGGCCAGGTCCTTCTTCGGGTAGTAGCGGCGGCTCTCCTTGAGGAATCCGATGCCGGGCAGGTCGAGGGCCTCCACGCGCGCCGCGACGTCGGGCGACACCTGCCGCCGGACGTAGGAGAACGCGCGCTGGCTGCCGAACCGCTCGACGAGCGTCTGCCGCTCGGCCGGCGTGCAGTCGCCGAACGCGCCGCACAGCCGGTCCGCCGCGCGGGCGGCGTCGCCGATCTCGGCGGGGACCGCGTAGATCGAGTCGGCGTCGACGCTATAGGCGAGCACCCGGCCGTGGCGGTCCACGATCTCGCCGCGCTCGGCCGGCAGCTCCATGGTGCGCTGCTGCTGGCGCTCGGCGCGGGCCGTCAGGTCGGCGCGGTCCACGACCTGGAGGTAGACGAGCCGAGCCTGGATCCCGGCGGTCCAGAGGCCGAAGAGCGCCGCGGCGACGATCACGCGCTGGCGGACGGTCCGGCGCCAGCGCTGGTCGGCGCCGCCGGGCGGGACGCCGTGCCGCGGCTCGGCGAACCCGGATCGAGCCGGGCCGCGTCGCGGTCGCAGCCAATGCAGGCTCGTCCTGGGTGTCTGATCGGGCACCGCGCCCCCCTACCGCGACGCGACGATGGCCTTGTCGGGCGGCGCCGTCGGCGCCACGCGCTCGATCACGATGGCGTCGTCGGCCGCTGGTTCGACCAGATTCAGCTTCTCCTTGGCGATCCGCTCGATGCGCGAGGGCGACCGCAGGCTCTCGATCTCGAGCCGCAGGTGGCGGTTCACCTCTTCCTCCGCCGCGCGCTCCTGCTGCATCCGCTCGATCTGGTACCCGTGTCGCAGCAGCTCGAAGTGCTGCCACGCCGAGAACAGCAGCACGCCCACGAGCAGGACGCCGACGCCGACCGAGCGCCACAGCTCGCGCTGCCGCGTCTCGTCGACCTCCCGCACGATCGGGTTGTTGCGGACGTCCTTCTTGATCGCGTACTCGAAGTCCATGGTGCTCATGCCAGCCTCTCGGCCGCGCGCAGCCTGGCGCTGCGTGCGCGGGGATTTCGAGTGATCTCCGCGTCGCCCGCCACGAGCGGGCGCTTCGTCAGAATCCGCACCGCCGCCTGGCCGCCCGTCTCGAGCGCGCGGAACGTGCGCTTGACGATGCGGTCCTCGAGCGAGTGAAACGCGATGACGGCCACGCGCGCCCCGGCACGCAGCAGCCCGACGACGTCGCGCAGGAACCGGTCCAGGCCCTCCAGCTCGCGATTCACCCAGATGCGCAGCGCCTGAAACGTGCGCGTCGCGGGGTCGATTCGCTGCCAGCCACGGTGCGGAACGGCCCGCCGGACGAGCGCCGCGAGCGCGCCCGTCGTCTCGATCGGCGTCCGGCGCCGCTCGTCCACGAGCCGGCGCGCGATGCGGCGCGCGTAGCGCTCCTCGCCGTACTGGAAGATCACGTCCGCCAGCTCGGCCTCCGTCACCGTGCGGAGGAGCTCCGCCGCCGTGGGGCCGGTCGATCGATCCATACGCATGTCGAGCGGCGCGTCGTGGCGGAAGCTGAAGCCGCGCGACCCGTCGTCGAGCTGCATCGACGAGACGCCGAGATCGGCGAGCGCGCCGTCCACGACGGTCAGGCCGCGCGCGGCCAGCACCTCCGCCACGGTGCGGTAGTCCGCGTGCACGAGGTCCACGCGCGCGGACCACGGCGCCAGCGTGTCCTGCGCCCGCGCCAGGGCCTCGCGGTCGCGATCGAGGCCGATGACGCGGTCGGCACCGCCCTCGAGCAGCGCCCGCGCGTGTCCGCCGAGCCCGACCGTGCAGTCCACGAACGTGCCGCCCCGTCCCGGCTGGAGCAGATCGATCGTCTCGGCGACGAGCACCGGCTCGTGCGTGGTCATGGCTAGATCCCGAACTCCGCCAGCGTGCGCGCGTCGTCGTCGGTGAACGGCTCGCGCTGCAGCTTCGCGAGGAAGCGCTCGTGGTTCCACACCTCGAGGAAGTCGTACTGGCCGAGCACGTCCACCTCGCCGACCATGCCCGCCGATTCGCGCAACCGGCCGTGGATGAGCACGCGCCCCTGCGCGTCGAACTCGGCCTGCTGGCCGAAGTAGTTCACGCGGTCGAAGAACCGGGCGCGCACCGGGTGCGTCGACGGCATGCGCGCGAGCTTGCTCTCGATGGCCATCCACACCGGCATCGGGTAGATCCGCACCGAGTCGCCGGTGACGCTCGTCACGTAGAGCTGCGCGCCGTGCTCCTGCTCGATGAACGTCCGGAAGGCGGTCGGGATCTTGAGCCTCCCTTTGTCATCGATCTTGGCGGCGATGTTGCCTCGAAGCACGGCGCTCGCTCCACTTTGGTCCAGAAAAATCCACCGAGATGATACGGAGGGCGCCCACCGACTGTCAACCGCAAAATCTAGTGGCTGTTAGACTTACGTTGTTTCTTCGCCAGGGAAGATACGGCGAACGTAGGAGCGGCCGTGCGGGTGCATGCTACGATGTGCAGATCTGCGAGTCGCTGGGCGCACGCCCGTGGCCCCGCTCCGGCGTCATCGCCGGCGGCGGCGTCCCGCGGCGCCGCACAACGCGGCCCGGGAAGGCCCTCATGCTCCGTGCGGGACTGATCGGCGTTGGCGCCACCGGCAAGACCACACTCTTCCAGCTGCTGACGAGCGCGCACGACACGCGCGGCCACGGCAAGGACGCGCACGTGGGCGTCGCCAGGGTGCCCGACGAGCGGCTCGACCGGCTCACGGCGCTCTTCAAGCCGCGCAAGCGCGTGCCGGCGACCGTCGAGTTCGCCGACATCGCGGGCACCGGCCGCGCCGACGCCAAGGCCCTGCTCGACGTCGTGCCGTTCCGCAACGCCGACGCGCTCGTCCACGTGGTGCGCGCCTTCCGCGACGAGTCGGTGCCCCACCCCGCCGGCTCGAGCGACCCCGCACGCGACGCCCAGGCGATGGAGGACGAGCTGATTCTCGCCGACCTCGGCGTGGTCGAGCGGCGACTCGAGCGGCTCGAGCGGGACCTCAAGAAGACGCCCTCTGCGGAGCTGAGGCTCGAGCAGGAGGGGCTCGTCCGTTGCCGCGCCGCCCTCGAGGACGGCCGCCCCCTGCGGGCGCTCGAGTTGCCGGGTGACGACGCGAAACGGCTGCGGGGGTTCCAGTTCCTCTCGGCCAAGCCCCTGCTCGTCGTGATCAACATGGACGAGGCGGACCTGGCCGACATGGATCGGGTGGCCGCGCGCACCGGGCTGTCGACCTTCCTCGAGGGTGCGGCCACGCGGGCCGTGGCCGTCTGCGCGAAGATCGAGCTCGAGATCGCGCAACTCGACGCCGCCGACGCCCAGGCGTTCCTCGCCGACCTGGGCCTGCGCGAGTCGGGCCTCGATCGCGTGATCCGCGCCAGCTACGACCTGCTCGGCTACATCTCGTTCTTCACGGTCGGCGAGGACGAGTGCCGCGCCTGGTCCATCCCGCGCAACACGCCCGCGCAGGTGGCGGCCGGCGAGATCCACACCGACATCGCGCGCGGGTTCATCCGCGCGGAGGTCGTCGAGCAGGGAACGCTGCTCGCTCGAGGCTCGCTCGCGGCCTGCAAGGAGCACGCCGAGCTGCGCCTCGAGGGCAAGGAGTACGTCGTGCAGGACGGCGACGTCATCAACTTCCGATTTGCCACGTGATAGGATGCGGCCCGCGCGGCGCTTCCGCGTGCATCCCGGCGACGGCTGGTCGAGCGCCGCCGCGACAGGCACCCGACATGAACGTCCTGGTCGTCGTCCCGACCTACAACGAGCGAGACAACCTACCGGTCCTCGTGCCGGCGGTGCTCGAGCGGAGCGGCTATCGCATGCTCGTGGCCGATGACGGGTCGCCCGACGGCACGGGCGCGCTCGCCGACGAGCTGGCCGCCGAGTGGGGCGGGCGCCTGCGCGTCCTGCACCGCACGGGCCGGCGCGGGCTCGGCCGGTCGTACGTCGAGGCTTTTCGGACCGCAATCGCGGAGCCGGTCGACCTCGTTTGCCAGATGGACGCCGACCTGTCGCACGACCCCGGCCAGCTGCCGGCGCTCGTGGAGGCGGCGCGCGACCACGATCTCGTGCTCGGCTCCCGCTACCTCACCGGCATCAGCGTGGTGAACTGGCCGCTGCGCCGGATCGTGCTCAGCACCACCGCCAACTTCTACATTCGGGCGATCACGCGCCTGCCCGTGCAGGACTGCACCGGCGGGTTCCGCTGCTGGCGCCGAGAGGCCCTCGCGCGCCTGCCGCTCGACCGCATCGTGTCCGACGGCTACTCGTTCCAGATCGAGATGTTGTGGGAGGCGAGCCGCCTCGGCTTCCGGATCACCGAGGTGCCGATCGTGTTCGTGGAGCGCCGAGAGGGCCAGTCCAAGCTCGACCGGCACGTCCTCCTCGAGGCGCTGTGGATGCCGTGGCGGCTCCGGTTCGGCCGGGGCCGCCGACGCTGACCGCCATCTCCGGCGGGTCCCGGGGGTTATCGGCGCCGGCTCGGCCCGTTCGTCCTTGCAGCTTGTCTAGTAAATGCATGACATGATAAGGTTTGCGGCTCTGGTATGCACGACGAGGCTGTTCCTCAGCCAGCCGGACTGAGCGTCTTCTTTCCCGCCTACAACGACGGCGGCACCATCGCCAGCCTCGTCATCATGGCGGTCCACGCGGCGCGCGCCCTGACGCCGGACTTCGAAGTGATCGTCGTCAACGACGGGAGTCGCGACCGCACGGCGGAGGTCGCGGACGAGCTGGCACGGCTGTACCCGCAGGTGCGCGTCGTGCACCACCCCGGCAACCGCGGCTACGGCGGCGCGCTCCAGACCGGCTTTGCGACCGCCTCCAAGGACTACATCTTCTACACCGACGGGGACGCGCAGTACGACCCCGGGGAGATGGCGATCTTGTGGCAGCGCCTGACGCCCGAGGTCGATCTGGTGAACGGCTACAAGATCAGCCGGTCGGACCCGCTGCACCGGGTCGTGATCGGGCGCCTCTACCACTACATCGTCAAGGTGCTGTTCGGCCTGCGGGTGCGGGACGTCGACTGCGACTTCCGGCTGATGCGGCGGGCCATCTTCGACCGCGTGAAGCTCGAGAAGCGCAGCGGCGTCATCTGCCTGGAGATGATGAAGAAGATCCAGGACGCGGGATTCCGGATTGCGGAGGCGCCGGTGCACCACTACCACCGCGCCTACGGGAAGTCGCAGTTCTTCAACGTCCGGCGGATCGTCCGCACGGGCGTGGACGTGCTGAACCTCTGGTTCCACCTCGTCGTGCTGCGCGACCACCGGAAGTGCCCGGCCGTGGACGCCCCGCAGACGCCCGCGCCCGCGGCGGGTCATCGTGGAGAGCCCGAGCCATGACCGAGAGCTACCGCGACGCGTACCGCAGCCGGCGGGTCATGGTCACGGGCGGTCTGGGCTTCATCGGCAGCAACCTCGCGCGCCGCCTCGTGGACCTCGGCGCGGACGTCCTCCTCGTCGACTCGCTCATCCCCGACTACGGCGGCAACCTGTTCAACATCGCCGGCATCGAAGACCGCGTGCGGGTGAACATCGCGGACGTCCGCCAGGAATCGACGATGCACTACCTCGTGCGCGATCGCGAGGTCATCTTCAACCTGGCCGGACAGGTGAGCCACATCGACAGCATGCGGGATCCGTACACGGATCTCGAGATCAACTGCCGCGCGCAGCTGTCGATCCTCGAGGCCTGCCGGCGCCGGAACCCGCGCGCCAAGGTGGTCTACGCGGGCACGCGGCAGGTGTACGGCAAGCCCGATCACCTGCCGGTGGACGAGCGGCATCTCGTGCGGCCGATCGACGTGAACGGCATCAACAAGGTGGCGGGCGAGTACTACCATCTCGTCTACAGCCACGTCTTCGGCGTGCGCGCGTGCTCGCTGCGCCTGACCAACGTCTACGGGCCGCGCCAACTCGTGAAGCACGATCGCCAGGGCTTCCTGGCCTGGTTCATCCGCCTGGCCATCGAGGGAGCCGAGATCCAGGTGTTCGGGGACGGCTCGCAGGTGCGCGACTTCGTCTACGTGGACGACGCGGTGGACGCCTTCCTGCGCGCGGGGGCGACCGACGCGTGCGACGGCGACGTGTTCAACGTCGGCGGCCTCGAGCCGGTCAGCCACCGCGACCTCGTCACCCTGCTGCTCGACATCACGGGCACCGGGCGCGTGCGCTACGTGGACTGGCCGCCCGAGAAGCGCCGGATCGACATCGGCAGCTTCTATTCGGACTGGCGCAAGCTGCACGACGCCGTGGGCTGGCAGCCGTCGGTCGGACTGCGCGAGGGACTCACGCGCACGGTGGCCTACTACCGCGAGCACCTGCCGAAGTACCTCGATCAGAACGGTCCGGCGGTGACGGCGTGACCGGGGCGCCGCGCGTCCCGTTCGCGGACCTGACGCCGGGCGAGGACGCCGCCGACGTCCAGGCGGCAATCGCCCGCGTGCTCGAACGCGGCTGGTTCGTGCTGGGCCCCGAGGTCGAGGCGTTCGAGCGCGCGTTCGCGGCGGCCTCCGGCGCCGCCCACGCCGCCGGCGTCGGCACCGGCACCGACGCGCTGGCGCTCGCGCTGCGGG
>JAHECP010000053.1 GCA_024641665.1 Acidobacteriota bacterium | reverse complement strand
CGGATCCGCGAAGTCGCGGGCCGACCATTCACCCCAGGCCGTGCCGGCGGCGAGCAGCCCGAGCGGCGTCAGTACCAGCAGCACGCCGAGGCCCACCCAGAGCGGCTGCAGCGAGCCGGCCCGTCCGGCGCCGGCGCCCGGCGAGGCCGGGCCGGCGGCGCGCAGCAGGTCCGGCTCGGCGCGCTGAAGGAACGCCACGACGCCGCCCGAGACGAACGCCTCGGCGAGCCCGGCGATCGTCAGGTGCCCGATCATCATCGCCGGGACGGCGACGCCGAGCGGATAGGGGCAGTAGAGCGGCGCGCCCGACGCGTCGTGGTAGAGGAGCGGCTGCAGCCCGAACTCGATCGCCGTGGCGAGGGCCGCGGCGTTCACGGCGGCGTAGCCGGCCAGCGCGGCGGCGACGACGCGCCGCGACGAGGTGAGCGGCGCGCGGCCCGCGGCGGCGACGTACACGGCGTACGCCACGAACGACCCGATCACCGCCATGTTGAGGCAGTTGGCGCCGATCGCGGTGACGCCGCCGTCGCCGAAGAAGAGCGCCTGGATGACGAGGGCCACCGACACGGCGAGAATCGAGGCCCACGGGCCCAGGACGATCGTGGCGACGCCGACGCCGACCGCGTGCCCGCTCGTGCCCCCGGGCAGCGGGACGTTGAACATCATCACCACGAACGCGAAGGCGGCGACGAGCGAGAGCAGCGGGACGAGCCGCGTGTGCAGCACGCGCTTCAAGCGGCGCAGCGCGACGTACCAGAACGGCGCGGCCCCGGCGTAGAGGGCGGCGCACGTGGCGGGGCTGAGGTAGCCGTCAGGAATGTGCATCGCTCGTGCAGTCGGCCGTGCCCCCGGCAATGGCCAGGCGACGGCTGCCTGAGCGTACCACGACTCGAAACCGACCCGCCAAACCGGTGCGGGTCGCGCCGGCGGGGTCTCGTGACGGCGATCCGCCCGAAGGGCTTCTTCGTTCGTCCAGCGGCCTGCTCCACACGGTTTTCTGCGCGAACAGGTTGGACCGGCATTGAAGTCCATGAACAGTCCGGCCTGGGCCTGCGCGAGCGGGCGCGTGGGTCACGCGCCGCGGCGTTTCACTTCTGCCACGATCTTCTGCGCGAGGGGCAGGCTGACGTCGCAGGCCGGGTCGCTGAGGCGGCACTGCGCGATCGTGAGGCCGCAGCCGCACGTGCAGGGCTCCGAGCTCATCCGCTGGAGCGCGATGTGCCGTTCGGTGGGCGTCAGGCCCGACAGGTCCACGCCCGGGATCTCCGTCTGGTCGGTGATCTGGCCGAGGAGCGCCGGCCCGGCGTCCGAGAAGTCCACCTGGCCATCGTAGGACAGCCCCGCCAGCGCGCGCACCTCGCGGTTCCACCCGTCCGCGTCGTACAGGCCGATGTGGCGCGCGACGACGCGGCCGCTGGCGTCGATGAGGAAGGAGGTGGGCAGAGCCGGCACGCCGCCGAACAGCGCCGCAACCGCCGGCGTGGCCATCCCCACGCGGTAGTTGACGTGCTGCGCGTCGGCGAACCGCCTCACGTCGTCGGCCGCCGCGTCGTCCATCGAGAGGCCGACGATCTGCAGCCGGTCCGGATACTCCTTCTGGAGCGCGACGAACTCGGGGATCTCGATGCGGCACGGGCCGCACCACGTGGCCCAGAAGTTCAGGATGGTGACCTTGCCGTGAAAGTCGGCCGACCGCAGCGGCCGGCCGTCGAAGTCGACGACCGTGAAGTCGGGCACCGGGGGGGCGCCCGACGGGATGAGCGCCGCCGGCGCGCGGTCGGACCGCGGCGCCGCGGCCGATCCGGCGCCCGGCGCGGCCGTGCGCGAGCGCACGACCACCATCGTCGCCAGAACGGCGCAGAGCGCCGCCATCGCCAGCCACGCCGACCGCCCGCTCTTCATGCCGTCTCTTGCCTCCTGGCCGGGCCAAGGCCCGGCGCGACGTGCTGCCTGGCGCTGTCGGGGGGAAACGCCTCCAAAGTCGAGTTTATTCCAGGCGAGGCGGGCGGCCAAGGATCGCCCGGCCGCCTGATGAGCTTGCCGCGGGCGTTCCGTCGTTCGGGAGTTCCCTCCGGAGACGACTGCTGCTAGCATCTGCCCATGCATCGACGGCGACTGCGTCAACTCTGGCGGGACTACGTGGCGGCGGAACGAGCGGCGCGCGAGGCGGAGCGGGCCGCGCTGCGGTATGCGCTGAAGAACTTCCCCACCGAGGAAGCGGCCCGGCTGCTCGGCATCAGCCGATCGACGCTCTGGCGTCGGGCCAAGGAGTACCGCTTCTAGTTTGCGTGGGGCTCCGCCCCACACCCCGGCTCGGTCGCTCGCGGGGCCCCGTCGCCCCGCGCCGCTCCCTCGCGGGCCGCGCCGTGCGCGGCCTAGCCGTCCTGGCAAGGAACGCAGCCGTCTTCCCCCTGCGGCGAGCCAGCACGGCTCATCTCGCCCGGCCGGGCAGCTGGTCCCACTTGATCTCCGAGCCCCAGGTGGAGTGCGGGATCAGGAAGACCAGCAGCATCACGAGCGAGGCGCCGAGGACCGCGAGCCGCGCGCCGCGGCGGCGCGTCCAGAGCATCCATCCGGCGAGGCTCCAGGCCGCCAGCGCGAGGAGCGCCTTGTTGTCGGTGAGGTCGAAGCCGAACGGGACGCCGGTCCAGTAGGCGCCGAAGGCCTGGTGCTGCACGATCGGGCCCAGCACGAACCCGCCCGGCACCAGGAACGCCAGCGTCAGCCCCGTATAGAGCCCCATCCGCCCGCCCGTCAGCGCGGCCAGGCCGGCGCGCGTCGACAGCAGCATCGCCGAGAACATCGCGAGAATGTGCGGGACGAGCACCCAGAGCGACTCGGGGTTCTTGAAGCGCGTGACGACCGGGCGCGGCGGAAAGAGCTGCTGCTCGACGCCGCGCCTCAGGAGGATCTGGAACTCGAGCTTGCCGGCCGCGGGCTGCCGCGGGAGCGCCGCCTCGAGGACGTCGCCGCTCCGGTGGAGCGGCAGCAGGTGGTGCGGCTCGGAGCTGGGGACGCGCCGCCAGCGGATCTCGCCCTCCACGAGCGGGTCGGGGATGTCCAGCGCGATCGCCTGGTCGGAGACCGTCACGTGCGATCGCTCGAGCCGGAGGTGGTAGGACTGACCGCCGAGCGTCACGGTTCCGCGCACAGGGTAGGACGGTCCGGTCACGCGCTGGTAGACGGCCGCCACGAGCGTCACGACCAGCGCGACGGTCCACAGCGTTGGAATCCTGCGCATCCGTTCGTCCCGTCCGGCGGCCGCCTCGGCCGCCAAAGCCCACCACTTTACCACTGGCGGGTCCGCTGGCCGGTCCCCGCGCGTCGCGCATAGTAGAATCGGCCGCCGGCCCCCCCAAGGACACCCGGGCCGCCAGCGGCGCCGCCGGCTCCGCCCGCCGGGTCAGGAGGAACGATGTCCCCGCACGTGGCTCGTCGCCTTTCGTCGCTCGCCGTGTTCCTGTGCGCCTCGGGGCTCGTCCGCGCGCAGGCGCCCGCGGACCGTCCCGAGCCGGGCTCGGCGGACGCCATCGCGCGGTTCACGACCGAGGCCCGGTTCCTGAGCCCGTGGGTGGCGTCGGTGCCCGCCTCGGACACGGTGCCCTCGCCGACGAAGTACCTGGGCCACGTGGTCGGCGCGCCGGGCGAGCTGACGTACACGACCAGGATCTACGGCTACATGCGGGCGCTCGCGGCGGCGTCGCCGCGCGTGCGCGTCGAGACGATCGGCCGGACCGAGGAGGGGCGGGACATCCTGCTCGTCGCCATCTCGGACGAGGACGGCATCCGCGACCTGCCGCGCGTGAAGGCCGCGACGGCCGCGCTGGCCGACCCGCGGCGCACGACGCCCGAGGAGGCCGAACGGATCATCGCCCGGGCCCGGCCCATCTACTACTTCAACTGCGCGCTCCACGCCGACGAGGACGGCAGCGCGGAGATGTCGATGGAGCTCGCCTATCGGCTGGCGGTCTCCGGGGATCCGATGATCCAGAACATCCGCCGCCACGTCGTGGTGCTCATCAACCCCGTGGCCGAGCCGGACGGGCACGACAAGATGGCGGACTGGTTCTACGAGTACCTGAAGGGCAAGACCGACTTCGACGCGCTGCCGCGCCAGTCGCCGCCCTACTGGAACCGCTACGTGTTCGTGGACATCAACCGCGACGCGCACCAGAAGGCGTTCGCCGTGACGCGCGCCGTGCACGCGATGTTCTACGACTACCACCCCCAGGTGGTGCACGACCTGCACGAGGCCATCGCGCTGCTCCAGACGTGGAACGGCACCGGTCCCTACAATCCGCACCTCGACCCCATCGTGACGAGCCAGTTCCTCGAGATGAGCTTCCACGAGGTGACCGAGATGACCGCGATGGGCATGCCGGGCGTGTGGACGTGGAACTTCGGCGAGAGCTTCGGCCTGCACTACCTCGACTCGGTGGCGATGAACCACAACGCGGTCGGCCGCGGCTACGAGACGTTCGGCAACGCCACCGCCGAGACGGTGACGCGCGTGCTGCGCCAGCACGGCGCGCCCGACGACGACGCGCCGGTGAGCCGCACGTGGTACCGGCCGTTCCCGCCGCCCACGCGATTCCAGTGGTCGATGCGCGACGACGTGAACTACCAGGAGACCGGCGCGCTGGCGATCCTGCAGTGGACCGCGAAGCACGCCGCCGAGGTGCTGCGCAACTTCTACCAGACCGGCTACAACTCCTGGCGGAAGGGCGTGACGGAGAAGCCGTACGCCTACGTGATTCCCGAGGGCCAGCCCGATCGGCTGCGTGTCGCGGCCATGGTCGATCGGCTGATCGACCAGCACATCGAAGTGGGGCGGCTCGCCGCCGACCTGACGACGGCCGAAGGGACCTTCCCGCGCGGCAGCTACGTCGTGAAGCTCGACCAGCCCTACCGCAACTACGCGGTGGACGTGCTCGAGCCGCAGCGCTTCCCGGCCGAGACGCCGGAGCTGCCGTACGACGACGTGTCGTGGGCGTTCCCGGTGGGCTTCGGCGTGACCGCCGTGCGGATCGACGACGAGCGCGTGAAGGCGGCACCGGTCGAGCCCGTGACGGCGGCGGCCGTGCCGGCTGGGACCGTCGCCGGCGACGGCGCGGCGTTTCTGTTGCGCGACACGGGACAGGAGGCCCTGCTCGCGGCGCGCTTCCGCCTCGCCCGGTTCGAGGTGGAGATCGCCGAGCGGCCGTTCAGCGCCGGCGGCGCCGATTACCCGGCCGGCTCGTGGATCGTGCCCAGGCAGGACGGCGTGCGCGAAGCGCTGGCGTCGGTCGCCGCCGAGCTGTCGCTCGACTTCGCGGCGGTCCCCGGCGTGCCCGACGTGCCGCATCACGCCGCGGTCGTCCCGCGCCTCGGCGTGTGGGTGCCCTGGGCCGACACCGACTCGATGGGGTGGGTCCGTTACACGTTGGACCGCGAAAAGGTGCCGTACACCTACCTGCGCGACGAGGACGTGCGCGCGGGCCGCCTGCGCCAGAAGGTCGACGTCATCGTTTACGGGCCGTTCTCGCGGCTGGATCTGGCGGGGCAGATCCACGGCATCCCGCCGACCGACGGGCCCATGTCCTTCAAGCGCTCGGCGGAGTTTCCGAACCTCGGCACGCCCGTCGAGTCCGACGACATCACGGGCGGTCCGGGCTACGTCGGGCTGGAGGCCATTCGCCGCTTCGTCGCCGAGGGCGGCGTGCTGCTGACGCTCGGCAGCGGGTCGCTCCTGCCGCTCGAGGGCGGGTTGACGACCGGCGTGCGGCGCGCGTCGGCGCCGGGCGTGTTCACGCCCGGGAGCGAGCTGAAGGTCACCTTCAACGAGCCGTCGCACCCGATCGCGTACGGCTACGGCAACGAGTCGTCCGTCTTCCGCACGAACCTGCCCGTGTACGCCACGCCGCGGCGGTGGCTGGAGATGGCCTACTGCACGTCGTGTCTCGACGGGCCCGTGGACCGGCGGCCGGTGGTGGCGAGCTGGGGCGGGACGGGGGCGATGGTGGTGAGCGGCGGGATGCGCGGCGAGGCGGTCCTCGGCGGGCACCCGGCGATCCTGGACCTGCCGGTCGGCCGCGGACACGTCGTGGCCTACAACTTCAGCCCCATCCACCGCGACATGAACCGGTCGGACTACCGGCTGCTCTGGAACGCGGTGCTCAACTGGACGGCGCTCGGCCGGTAGGGCAGTCGTCGAATCCTGGCGCGTCCGCACGTGCCTCTTGCCGGTGTTCGCGCCGGCCTGACGGGATTGACAGCGTACGGCGAACCCAGTAGTGTGGGCCCCTCCGGTCGGCACCGCGCGCCGAACGGACGCGATATGTCACCGCCGGGCACCATGTCCCGTTCGGGAACGGCCCCGCCGTGCCGGGCGCCACTCCCTTCGCCGAACGCGCACGTTCTCTCCCGCGCCAAGCCGTTCCTGTCTTCGCACCTCCGATCACCCCACGTGTCCGCTGTCCTCTTCTGTGTCGCGGCGCTGATGCTGTTTGGCGCCGCCTGGCCGTTCTCCGAAGCGGACGTGGCGGCGTCGGCCGGCGTGACCAGCGGAGATCGCGCACTGAGCACGAGGACCGTGTATCTGAAGCCGGTGCGGAAGGGAAGGACCGATCGGCAGGAAGGGCGCTCGCGGGGCCTGGGCGATGACCTCGCGCAGTGGCCGCATCCGTTCGCCGTCGAGCCCCACGACTGGACGAGAGGTGCGCGGGCCCTGCGCAACCGCCGTTCTCCCGTCGGGCGCTCCCTGACGGCGACGCTTGCCGCCGGCCAACTGCACGCGGCTTCGGGCCGCCGGGCCCCGCTGTGGCTCGAGCGGCCGGATTCCCAAGGAGTCATTCATGCCTGTCCTCTTGGATGCCGGGCCCCGCCGAGCCGCAGCGGGCCTCGCCTTCATGGTCGTCCTGTTCCTGTCGCCGTCCGTGCTTCGCGCCCAGGATCCGGCGGGAACTCCTCCCGAGTCCGCGACTTCCTCCTCGCCTTGGTACCAGCAGATCTCGGTCGATGGGCTGATTTCGACGTCCCTGTCCCTTAATTTCAACCAGCCCATCTCGCGCACGAACCAGTTCCGCATCTTCGACGTCGACGACGACTCGATCACGCTTGACGAGCTCGAGCTCGTCGTCCAGAGGCCCCTGTCCGGCCCCAGTCAGGCCGGGTTCCGCGTGGACGCGCTCGCCGGCTCCGCGGTCCCGAAGGTGGCCGCGAGCGCCGGGCTGTTCCGCGACGAGAACGGCAAGGCCCAGGATTTCGACCTGCCGCAGGTGTTCTTCAGCTACTCGGCGCCGGTCGGACGTGGCCTTCGCTTCGACGTCGGCAAGTTCGTGACTCAGGTCGGCTACGAGGTGATCGGCGGATACGAGGACTACAACGATAACGCCTCGCGGTCGCTGCTCTTCGGGTTCGCGGAGCCCTTCACCCACACCGGCCTCCGGATCACCTATCCCTTCAGCGAACGGGTTTCGGCGCTGTTCATGCTCGTCAACGGCTGGGACAACGTCAGGGACAACAACCGGGGCAAGACCGTCGGGGCGCAGCTCGCATTTGCACCGACCGGCCGCGCGAGCGTCTCGGTGAGCTACCTCGGCGGGCCCGAACAGAACGACGCCTCGAACATGCGTCACCTCCTGGATCTGGTCGGCACGTGGAAGCCCAACGGGAGGCTGAGCCTCGCGACCAACTACGACTACGGTGCCGAGGCGCGGGTGCCGCTCGCCGCCACGGCGGGCGGGGGCATCGAGGACGTCACCTGGCAGGGGATCGCCGGGTACGCCCGTGTCGACCTGACCGCCCGGTTCTTTGTGACGGTTCGCGCCGAGCGGTTCGACGACCCGCAGGGAGCCCGTACGGGCTGCCGGCAGACGCTGAGCGAGGTGACTCTGACGCCCGCGTTTCGCGTGCGTCCCGACGTCGTGGTGCGGGGCGACCTGCGACGCGACCACTCGGACCGGGAGGTCTTCGAGAAGGAGGATGGTCGGTTCGGCAGGAACCAGGTGACGGCAAGTCTGAACGGGGTCTTCGTCTTCTAGCGTCGTGAGGTGACGGACGTCGGATTCCGGGACCCCGACGTCGCGCGGGGTCTCATCACGTGCAGGAGCACTCAAGGAGCAGACCAGATGCACTGGGATACGGGAAACATCGGCTTCATGCTCGTCTCGACCAGCTTGGTGATGCTGATGACGCCGGGCCTGGCGTTCTTCTACGGTGGCCTGGTGGGGCGGAAGAACGTGCTCGCCATCATGATTCAGAGCTTCGTGTCGATGGGGGTCACGACGATCCTCTGGGTGGCGTGCGGGTTCTCGATGTGCTTCAGCGGCAGCTACGGTGACGCGGTGAACCCGGACTACTGGGGTCTCATCGGCAACTTCCGGCACGCGTTCCTGATGAACATGGGGCCCACGACGACATTCCCCGTGTCGCCGACGCTGCCGCTCATCGTGTTCGTCGCGTACCAGATGATGTTCGCGCAGATCACCCCCGCGCTCATCACCGGCGCGTTCACCAACCGGGTTCGCTTCAAGGCGTACCTGATCTTCCTCGTCGCGTGGCTGTTGTTCGTCTACTTCCCGATCGCGCACATGGTCTGGGGCGGCGGGATCCTGCAGAAGCACGGCGTGCTCGACTTCGCCGGCGGGATCGTCGTGCACTGCATCGCCGGGTTCGCGGCCCTCGCGGCGGTGTTCTTCGTCGGGAAACGGAGAGTGCAGGACAAGGGGCCGCACAGCATTCCGCTCGTGGCGCTGGGGACCGGCCTCCTCTGGTTCGGCTGGTACGGCTTCAACGCCGGCAGCGAGCTGAAGGTCGATCCGGTCACCTCGCAGGCGTTCCTCAACACCGACATCGCGGCCTCCTTCGCGGCGATCACCTGGCTCGCCATCGCCTGGAACATCGAGAAGAAGCCGAAGTTCGTGGGCCTGCTGACCGGGTCGATCGCGGGGCTGGCGGCCGTCACCCCTGCCGCCGGCTACGTCAGCACCGGCACGGCCGTGCTCATCGGCATCCTCGCGAGCCTGGTCTGCTACTACGCGATCTGGTTCAAGAACAAGGCCGAATGGGACGACGCCCTGGATGTGTGGGGTGTGCACGGCGTGGGAGGCTTGCTCGGCGTGCTGTGCCTGGGCCTGTTTGCCTTCAAGGCGATCAATCCCGACGGCGGCGCCAACGGCCTCATCCACGGCGACCCGACGTTCTTCCTCAAGGAGGCGGGCTCCGTCATCGGCGCGGCCCTCTACGCGTTCTTATTCACCTTCGTCATGCTCGTCATCATCAACAAGGTGACGAAGGTCGTCGTGACGAAGGACGAAGAGGAGGGCGGGCTCGACGTGGGCGAGCACGGCGAGGAGGCCTACGTGTAGACGGGCCGTCGCGTGCCGGCCATGCGGGGGATCCGGGCAGCTAAAACGGAGATAATGGGGTACTGCTCGTCATTCGACCGCGGACGCCGGATGGGCGAACGCGACGGAGATCCCAGGTGGAGCACGTCGATTTGCTGGTGTTCGGCCCGCATCCCGATGACATCGAGATCGGGCTCGGCGGGACGGTTGCCCGGCACGTGGCCATGGGGGCGCGCGTCGGCCTGTGCGATCTGACGGCCGGCGAGCTGGGCACGAACGGCACGGTCGAGGAGCGGATCGTGGAGGCCGACGCCGCCGCCCGCGTGCTGGGCGCGGCGTGGCGGACCAACCTCCGGCTGCCCGACGGCGGCCTCGACGGCGGCGCCGATCAGATCGGCGCGCTCGTCGACGTGATTCGACGCTGGCGGCCGCGGGCCGTGGCCGCGCCCTACTGGCGCGACCGGCACCCCGATCACGGCGCGGCGAGCGCGCTCGTCACCCGAGCCGTGTTCGACGCCGGCTTGCGGCGGTTCCCGCGCGGCGGCGAGCCGTGGCGCCCCGGCTGGGTCTGCTACTACTTCATCAACGACATGGCGCCGGCGTCCTTCGTCGTCGACGTCTCGGCGCACTACGAGACGAAGCGCCGCGCGCTCGCCTGCCACCGGTCGCAGTTCGAGCCGGCGTGGGAGGGCGCGGCGCCCACGCGGCTCATGTCGCCGCGCTTCCGTCAGCTCATCGAGAGCCGCGACGCGCAGTTCGGCGCGCAGGCCGGCGTGGCGTTCGCCGAGGGAATCGTCGTCCGTGAGCCGGTCGTGCGCGGGCACCTGTTCAGAGACGCCGGGCCGGACCCGGAGATCGGCGGTCGGTCGTGAGAATCGGCATCGTGTGCTATGCGTCGGTGGGCGGGAGCGGCGTCGTCGCGACCGAGCTGGCCCGGAGCCTGGCGCGCCGCGGCCACGACGTCCACCTCGTGAGCACCGAGCCGCCGTTCCGCCTGCGCGACTTCCAGACGGGGCTGGCCTTTCACCGCGTCGATACGCCGTCCTATCCGCTGCTGCGCGAGCCGCAGTACCTGCTGTCGCTGGCGAACCGGCTGGTGCAGCTCGCCCGCGAGGTGAAGCTGGAGGTGCTGCACGCGCACTACGCGGTGCCGCACGCCACGGCCGCGTACCTCGCGCGGCAGATTCTCACGGCGAACGGCGGGCCCGTGCCGCGCATCGTCACCACGCTGCACGGCACCGACATCACGCTGCTGGGGAGCAACTCGTCGTACTCGGAAACCGTCGCGTTCTCCATCAACCAGTCCGACGGCGTCACGGCCGTCTCCGAGAGCCTGAAGGCGGACACGTACCGCGCGATGCGGATCCAGCGCGACATCCAGGTGATCCCGAACTACGTCAACTGCACGACCTATTGCCGCCAGCCGGTGCCCGGGCTGAGGGAGCGTCTGGTCAACCGGCCCGACCACAAGCTCGTCGTGCACATCTCGAACTTCCGGCCCGTGAAGCGGGCCGAGGTGGTCGTGGACATCTTCGCGCGCGTGCACGCGCAGGTCGGCTCGCGGCTGCTGCTCGTGGGCGAGGGGCCGGACCTCGACGGCGCCCTGGCCCGCGCGCGCAAGCTGGGGCTGGGGGACGCCGTGGTGGCGCTCGGCGATCAGGAGGACGTCGCGGCGCTCCTGTCGGTCGCGGACCTGCTGCTGCTGCCGTCCTCGCAGGAGAGCTTCGGGCAGGCCGCGCTCGAGGCGATGGCCTGCAGCGTGCCGGTCATCGCGTCGCGGGTGGGCGGCCTGCCGGAGGTCGTCGCGGACGGCGTGAGCGGCTTCCTGCTGCCGCCCGACGACATCGACGGCATGGCGGCGCGGGCCGTCGAGGTGCTCACAGACGACGCACTGCACGCCCGCCTGGCCGAGGGCGCCCGGCGCGTGGTGTGCGAGCGCTTCTGCGAGCCGTGCATCGTCTCCGAGTACGAGGCGTTCTACGGGAAGGTGCTGGCTGCCTAGGACGCGTGCTCGCTACCGCGGAACGATCGGCAGCTGCACGTGCGAGGGGTGCGCCGCGTCGTGGAAGATCCGCTGGTGCGCCACGACGTATTTCGTGTCCCGCTCGTTGTCCCCGCCCGTGTTCAGGTTCCGGTCGTACTTGGGGAACGCGGCCGACGCCACCGTCACCCGGATGCGGTGACCCGCCGGGATCACCAGGGCCGTGGCCCAGAGGTCGATGTCGTACTGGTTGATCTCCCCGGGCGTGAGGAGATCGGGCCGGTCGAAGCCGTGGCGGAAGCGGGCCCGCGCCACGCCATCCTGGATGTGGATCGCACGGCCGTCGGGGTAGACGTCCAGGATCATCACGTTCCAGTCCGTGTCCCGCGCGTCGGTGGCCGCCCATAGCGTGGCCGTCATCGGCCCGGTGATCTCGGTGTCCTTCTCCAGGGGTGCGGTCGTGTAGGTCACGAGATCGTGGCGCTCCCGGTCCACCGCCTGGTAGTCCTCGCTGATGTTCAGCTCCAGCTCGCGGGCGTCCACCAGGTAGGGTGTCGGGTCACCGGGGTCGTACGCGTATTCGTCGGCCGCCTCGTCCTTGCCAGGGGCCGTGGTGTCCAGCACGCCGCCCGACCGGAGGTAGAAGTCCTTCCACACCGTGCGCGCCAGCGGCCACTCGTGCTCCTTGCGCCACGTGTTGTCCCCCTGAATGAAGAGATCCAGGGGCGGCTCGCTGTCCACGCCGTTGTCGAGGCCTTTCAGGTAGTGATCGAACCAGCGCAGCTGCAGCGCGCGGTGATCGATACGCGCCTCGGGCCCGAAGGCGCCGTTGACGTAGTCGATCCCCTTGTGGGCGCCCGCGTCCATCACCACGCGCTGGAACGGGTGGTGGGCGAGCGCGTCGATCGCCGTGTAGTTGCGGATCGTGCCGCGGGCGTCGTCGTGCCACCCGGCGATGCCGAGCACCGGCACCTGTACCCGATCCAGGCGCCGCTCGATGCTCAGGCCGCGCCAGTAATCGTCTTCCTGCTGGTGGTCGAACCAGTCGTTCCAGAACTGCGGGCGGGGGCAGCCGGCCAGCTCGGCGCTCTCGATGACGGGCAGGTGGTTGAACGCGCGCACCTCGTCCACGTTGCTGATGTCCGAAAGCGTCTCCTTGTCCGCCGTCAGGCAGAGCCAGGGGACGATGGTGGGGGAGAACACCATGTCGATGTAGGGCACGAGCCGCAGCGGATCGGCGGTGGCCACCACCGGCGCGATGGTGGCGAGGTGGGGCGGCCGCGCGATCGCGGCGTACCAGGTGTAGAGCCCCGGGTTGGAGCGGCCGATCATCCCGACCTTCCCGTTGCTGCCCGGCAGCGCCGCCGCCCACTCCACGGCGTCGTACCCGTCCTGCTCCTGCATGGCGTTCATGTCGAGGACGCCGCCCGACCCGCCGCGGCCGCGCACGTCCTGTTTCACGTAGATGTAGCCGCGTGACGCCCAGAACTCGCCGTTGGCCTCGTCGGTGCGGAGGTAGGGCGTGCGCTCGAGGACGACGCCGAACGGGCCGTCGCCGACCGGCCGCGCCACGTAGTTCATGAGCGTGGTGCCGTCGCGGGCCGTCATGGGCACGGCCGGATCGATCGTGACCTTGTAGGTCGGCTGGGAGACGTCGCCCGACCAGAGCGGGTAGTTCGGCTCCCACACGGGCCCCGTGGTGCGCCGCTCGAGCCAGACCCGGTCGATGGGCGTGTCCCCGCGGTAGATCCGGCCGGTGATGGTGTCCCCGCTGAGGGTCGCCCGGATCGAGCGGTCGTCGCCGAGCGAGACGACGACTGAGTCGCCGGTCACCGTGACGCCGGCGATCGACTCGAGCGGGTCGCCGCTCCGGCGTTTGAGCCACGCGCCATCGGCCGACGGGCCGTCGAAGTGGGCGAAGCCGAACCGCCGTCGCGCCTCGAAGCCGCCGTTCGGCGCCGCGCCCAGCATCCGGTAGTAGTCCCAGTCGCCCGCGAGCCGGGCGCCGCCCGGCGCCTGCACGGTGCAACCCGAAAGGGCGGCCAGGACGACGAGCCCCGCGACCAGCGACGCCGCAGCGAACAGCACCGGTCCGATCTTGCGCGCACGCATCACGGCATCTCCTTCCGATCCCTGCCCCAGGGGCCTTACCCGGCATCGGGACGACGCTGGCCCGGGCAGGCGCGAATCCGCATTAGTCTCGATCATTTGGGCTCGAGGTTCCAGGGGCAGGTTTTTGACTAGCCTCCGACTCCCAGGTACACTCCCGCGCCAGATCGACGGCGGACCGTGACAAACCGACTGGAGGTGCAGCATGCGCGTCAAGGTGTTGCTGACCGCAATCGCCCTTCCTCTCTTCGTGACGTTCGCCTTCACGGAGACCGACACGGCGCTCGCGCAACCGCCACCTGAGGTGCTGGCGGTGCGCAACGCGTGGATCTACCCGATCACCGGGCCGGTCATCGCGTCGGGCACGCTCGTCGTGACCGACGGGAAGATCACGGCAATCGGCGCCAACGTGCCCGTGCCGGCCGGCGCGCGCGTCATCGACGCCGGCGGCCGCACCCTCATGCCGGGCCTGGTCGAGAGCCACTCGCATATGGGCATGAAGCGCCTGTGGGTTCCGGCAGATCTCGACAACAACGAGCTCTCGGGCCCCATCAACGCGCAGGTCCGCGGCATCGACTCGATCGACACGTCCGATCGAGCCTTCTACATCTCGCTCGCGGCCGGCGTCACCACGGTCAACATCACTCCCGGGAGCCAGACGCCCAACGGTGGCCAGGCGGTGGTGCTGAAGCTGCGGGGCGGCACGGTGGACCACATGTTCCTCGCGCCGGGCCCGATGAAGTTCGCGCTGCGGACCACGTTTCGCGAGCGCCGCATGTATCCCACGACGCACATGGGGGTCGCGTCGATCCTGCGGGAGAGCCTGATCGCGGCCCAGGAGTACCAGAAGGCGTGGGAGCGATACGACGCCGGTGGGCGATCGGGTCCTCCGCCGGCCCGCAACCTCAAGCTCGAGGCCCTCGGTAAGTTGCTCACGCACGAGATGGTCGCGAGCGCTCACGCGCAGAGCACGCTCGAGATCTTGAACATCCTGCGGGTGGCGAAGGAGTTCAATCTCGACCTGTTCATCATCCACGGCACGGAGCTCGTCGACGTCGTCGACGAAGTCGCCAAGGCGGGCGTGCCCGTCAGCTTCGGGCCCGTCCTGCCCGGCATGGGGTACGAGTCGCGGCTGCTCGACGGGCCGGTGCGCTTCGTGCAGCTCGGCGGCAAGGTCGCCTTCCACCAGGATCATCCGGACGGGCCTCAGTACTACCTGCGGCACATCGCCGCGCTGGAGGTCCGACATGGGATGTCCGAGGCCGACGCGCTGAAGGCCCTCACGATCAACGGGGCCTCGCTGTTGCGTCTGGACAAACGCATCGGGAGTCTCGAGGTCGGGAAGGACGCCGACTTCGTCATCCTGAGCGGGCCGCCGCTCGAGTTCGACAGCCTGGTCGATCTGGTGTTCGTGGAGGGGCGGCAGGTTTACGACCGCGCGACGCACGCGTGCGTGTTCCCGCCGCCGGCGGGGGTCGTCTCGCAGCAGTGAGGGCAGCCATGTCGAAACCTGGCAGGTTCATCGCCGTCGTCTTCGCGTTCGTGACCCTCGGCGCGCACGCGGCTGCCCAGGATCAAGTGACAGCCATTCGCGGCGCGCGCATCTATACCGTGTCCGGACCGGTCATCGACGAGGGCGTGGTGCTGATTCGAAACGGGACGATCGAGGCGGTAGGCCGCGCCGTGACGATTCCGCCGGGCGCCACCGTCATCGAGGCGAAGGGCCAGATCGTCACGCCCGGCATCATCGACGCGCGCACCGGCTTCGGCGTCAACCCGGTTGACGCGTGGGAGACCTCCGGTGCGCTGGTGCCGCAGGTGCGCGTCGTCGAGTCGTTCACGCTCCGGCCGAACAGCGACTGGCTACGTGAAGGCGTCACGGCGGTCTACGTGACGCCCGGGCCCGAGAACGTGCTGGGCGGGATGGGCGCCGTCGTGAAGCTCGCCGGGCGCACGTCGGACGTGGTCGTCAGCGATGCGGCGGGCATGAGCGCCTCGCTCGGCGAAGTGCCGAAGCAGTCGTTCGGCGAGGCGGCCCCGCGGACGCGCATGGGCGAGGTCGCCCTCATCCGCGACGCGCTCGTCCGCGCGCAGGAGTACGCGCAGCGGGTGCAGGCCGGTGGCGCCACGCCGCGCGACCTGGGGCTGGAGGCGCTGGGCCGCGTGCTGCGCCGGGAGGTGCCGTTGCGCGTGCAGGCCAACACGCCGGAGGACATCATGAGCGCCGTGCGGATCGGCCAGGAGTTCAACGTCCGCGTGGTGATCGACGTCGGCGTCGGCGCGCACGTGGTGGCCGCCGAGCTCGCGAAAGCCGGCGTCCCGGTGGTCGTCGGCCCCAACATGATTGGCGCGGGCTTCGGCGGGCGCTACGAGTTTGCCGAACAGACCGAGGAGAACGCGGCGCGGTTGTGGCGGGCCGGCGTTCAGATCGCGCTCAGCACGGACGATGACGGCGGGCGATCGGTCGTCATGGAAGCGGCGATCGCCAAGGCCCATGGCCTACCGGAGGACCAGGCGCTGCGGGCCGTCACGCTGGCGGCGGCGGAGATCCTCGGTGTCGCCGGACGGCTGGGGAGCATCGATCGCGGCAAGGACGCCGACCTCGTGATCTGGGATCGGCATCCGCTGAACACGTGGGCCAAGACCCAGAAGGTCATCGTGAACGGGCGGGTGGTGTTCGATCGTTCGGCCGCCACGGCTCCGGGGTCGTCGGGGCACCGCTGAGACGGGAGGGCGCGGCTGGCCCGCCGTCGCCCGCACGATCGCCACCCTTCGGGTGAGCCGCGCGGTCGTGAATGGTCTTGACACGAGATCATAGTGGTCACATCGTGAAGTCATGTCAGACCATGCGCGGTCCATCGCGGCCAGCGCCTTCAAGGCGCGGTGCCTCGCTCTGCTCGACCGAGTCGCGGAAACCGGCGAGCCCCTCGTCGTGACCAAGCGCGGCAGGCCCATCGCGCGCGTGGTGCCGGCGCGCCGGACGGAGCCGGCCTCGCTGCGCGGGAGCGTCACGCTCCGCGGCGACATCGAGGGGCCGATTCTCGATGCGTGGGCGGTCGTCCCGCCATCGTCGAAGCGGCCGCGCTCGTGACCAAGGACCGGACCATCCGCGCGTCCGGAGCCGTCGCGAGCGTGTGGTGACCGAGACTGACGGCGGCCTTCAGCCGTGCTAGCGGAGGTTCTTGTTCAAGAAGTCGAGGGTCCGCTGCCACGCCAGCCTGGAGGCGGCCGCGTCGAAGCGGGGCGTCGTGTCGTTGTTGAAGCCGTGCTGCGTGCCGGGGTACACGTACCGCTCGTACCGCACGTTCGCGGCCTTGAGCGCGGCCTCATAGTCGGGCCAGCTCGCGTTGATGCGCGGGTCCACCTCCGCCGATTGCACCAGGAGCGGCGCCTTGATCCGGGCCACGTCCTCGAGGGGCGGCGCGCTGCCGTAGAAGGGCACGGCGGCGCCGAGGTCGGGCAGCCGGGTAGCCAGCATGTTCACCACACCGCCGCCGTAGCAGAACCCCACCGCGCCGTATTTGCCGGTGCATTCCGGGCGCGCCTTCAGCCACGCGGCGGCCGCGACGAAGTCTTCGCGGGTCTTCGCCTGATCCAGCTTCGGGAAGAGCGCGCGGGCCTCGTCCTCGCTGCCGGGGTAGCCGCCGAGCGGGAAGAGGGCGTCGGGTGCGAACGCCACGAAGTTGTCGAGCGCCAGCCGGCGGGCGATGTCCTCGATGTGCGGGTTGAGGCCGCGGTTCTCGTGGACGACGAGCACGCCGGGGAGCTTGCCGCCGGGGTTGGCCGGACCCACGAAGCAGCCGTGCGCCTTGCCGTAGCCGTTCGGGGACGCGTACTCGACGAACTCCGCCTTGATGCGCTTGTCATCCGGCGGGACCACCTGCGCCTCGGCGAACTTCGGGTTCAGCTGGTCGAGCAGCATGGCGGCCGTCACGCCGCCGACCGCGAACTTCGCGGCTTTGTCGAGAAACGTCCGGCGGTCGATGCGGCCGTGCACGTAGGCGTCGAAGAGGGTGAGCAGCTCCTGGTCGAAGTCGTGGGCGGTCTTTCGCTCCATGGCCTGGTCCTCCCGGAAAGGAACGTGAAGGGAAGTTCCTAGCATACCCTCCGCGTCCGCCCCTCGTCGCGCCGAAAATGACGGCGCTACCGGTTCACGATCCCAGTCTGTGGGTACAGCAGCGCGTTCAGCAGGAACTTGTGCGTGCCGTGACTCTGGTTGCGGTACTGAGCGCGAATCCCGACGAGGACGATGTGCCCCTTGCCATGCGTGATGTCGACGACGGCGCCCTTCCTCGCAATCCGATCGCCGCCGATCAGCCAGCCGCTCATCAGGAGATCATCGTCGGCGTAGCGCGCGGCCACGTGCCGCTCCCACTCGACGCTCGGCGGGAGGAAGGTCTCGATGGCCACGCTTCCCGAGAACATCGCGGGCGTTTCGGCCGGCATCCCGAACCCGAGCGGGCTCTCCGTGTCGACCTTGATCCTGAGCAGCGACGTCGGGCACCAGAAGTCATTGCGGCTCACGCCCTGGACCGCGTCACGTGCCGGCACCCCGAGCTCCTTGAACGCGAACTCGCAGGCCTCCGCCAGCGTGAGCACGATGCCGCCCGACTCGACGAACGTCTTGACCGCCTCGACGCCTTCCTTGCCGATCCCGCCCGTGTACTCGGGGGGCAGCGGCTGGAACCGGCGCGCCGCCGGCGTGCCGGGCTCGGGCCCGCCGTTGACGATGAGGGTCGGGTCCTCGCTGGCGAAGACGAGGACGTCCACCTTCGACTGCAGTCCGCCCGAGGCCTTGGCCCCCTTGATGTCCTCGTTGTGCAGCGTGACGAACGGGATGTCCCAGCTGTCGAGCAGGTAGCGGAACCATCCCTCGTCCATGTTGCCGCCGTACGACTGGTAGACGCCGATGCGCGGGCTCTTGACGGGCGCCGTCTCGAGGCCCTGGATGCTCTCGAGCCCGAGCGCCGAGACGTGCCACCTCGCGCTCAACGCAGGGATCGCCTTCTGCGCGGCCGCGTCGTTCGTGACGATGAAGCTGCCGGTTGGCAGTGAGCGGCCGCCGACGCGCACGGGCTTGAGCGCGCGAACGACCTGCGCGTGCTCGCGCAGGAGCCCGAGGGCCACCGCGTAGGAGGCGTTCTCGGAGTCGTCCAGGACCAGGTAGGCCGGCGTGCCCGCCGGCGGCGCCACGCTCGGGTAGGGCACGGCGGTCAGCTTCTCGAGCTTCGCGTCGAACGGGCTCTTGATCAGCTGCAGGTCCACTCCCATGAGCATGGGCAGCGTCCACGCGGCGTTGTCGTAGGGCGGCACCGGCGGCCCGCCCGGGTACTGGTGCATCTCGGGGTACTTCTGGGGGCCGAGCAGCGCCTTGACGTAGGGGCGATACGGCTGCGACATCAGCACGACGAACGACCCGGCCGGATAGCGGCGCTGATCGGCGAGGAAGCTCTCCTTCGCCTGTTGGACCTCGATCCCGCCGATCATCATCGTGTCCAGCATCTTCAGCGTGGTCAGGTAGTCGTGCTGGTCGGCGGAGATGACGTACGCGTACGGCTCGTTCGGCCCCGTCGCGTCGACCGCCTCCTTGTTCATCGTGTAGAAGTTCAGGAGGAAGTCCTCTTTGTGCTCGGCGGCGGTGCGGATGGCCGCCAGGCTGAAGGTGAGCTCGTAGTCCATCAGGTCCCGCAGCCGCCACCAGCCCCCCGGCCACGGGTTGATGAAGTTGGTCCGGGGCCGCGTGAACTCCGTGCTGAGCTCGCCCGGCTCGATGAAGATGGGCGTGGCCACCCGCGCGCTCGCCCCTTCGGTCAGGAACGCGACGATGTTGTGTGGCCAGTTGACGTCGTCGCCAGCGCCGGTCATCCAGGCCGTGTACCGATCGGCGCTGACGACGCCTTTCATCCCGGCCCGATCCAGCTCGTACATCATGTTGGTGCCCATCAGCTGGATCGCCCGCCAGACCAGCGGGTGGACCTCCTCCATAAACGGCTCGGCGTACGGCGCGATGAAGAAGCGGGCGCCGGTCGATCCCATCTGGTGCTCGTCGATGTACACCTGCGGGATCCAGTCGCGATACAGCATGTTCGCGATATTGCGTGTCTCGGCGAGGTTGAACATGTAGAAGTCGCGGTTGTTGTCGTGGCCCGAGTAGTGGTGGTAGAGCCACGGCATCCGGCCGCCTTCGAACGGCGTGTTCACGTACTGGCGGTACCACTCCGTCACCATCTGCTGGCCGTCGGGATTCACGCTCGGTATGAGCAGGAAGATCACATCGTCGAGGACCTTCGCCGCGTCGAAGGGCGTCTGACCGGTCACCAGCTTGTACGCCAGCTCCATCGACATCTGGCTCGACGCGATCTCGGTCGAGTGGATGTTGCACTGGATGCCGATGATCACCTTGCCTTCCTTCGCGAGGGCCGCCGCGGCTTCGGGCGTGACGCCGCGCGCGTCGCGAAGCTGGCGGACGATCCGGCGGTAGCGGTCGAGGCGGCTCATGTTCCGCTCCGACGTGATCACCGCCATGAACTGCTTCTTCTTGAGCGTGGTCTCGCCGAGCTCCACGACCTTCAGGCGCGGTGTCTCCGTCGCCAGGTGGTCGAAATACGTCCGGATCTGGCCGTAGTCGGCGAGCACCTTATCTGCGCCGAGCTGCAGCCCGAGGAACTTGTCGGGCGGGGTCTGGGCCAGCGCCAGGCCGGGCCGCGCGAAGAGGAGCACCGTGGCGAGGAGCAGGGTCTTCATGAATGGTCGAGCGCACGGCTTGTAGAACATGACAGGTCTCCTCGTGGTCACTGAGGACCGACGCGAGAGTCGGAACGCGGAAGGAGAAAGGCAGCTGACGACGAAGCGCGGCCGGGCATGACGCCGAGCCGCGCACGAGCGGCGCAAGAACTCCGGCACATCGTAGGCGGGGACCTACCAGCAGTCAACCAGCGGGCGTCGTGGCGGAGGGCGGGTACGCGGGGGCGGAGCCGTCCCGCGCCAGCCGGTCCAGAAGGACGTCGGCGATTCGATCGGGCCCGTCGCGCGACACGTCGCAGACCGGCGTGCCCGCCGCGCCCCACCGCGTCCGGACCGCCTCGACGACGGCCGGGCGCGCGACCAGCAGCACCGGGCCGTCGAAGCGGCTCAGGAGGTTGTCGAGCGGGTCGGCCCATCCGCCGCCGGACAGCTCGAGCGGGCCCACCTCGTCGACGACGACGACGTCGGCGGGCTGGCCGTCCATGGCGAGGGCCTCGCGGCCGAGCCGAAGGCCGTCGTGTATGAACGCGAAGCGTCCCCACTGCTCCTCGCCCCGCCCGCCGGGGCCTCCCTCGCGGCAGAGGGGCACGGTGCGCCCCGTGGACAGATCGACGAGATCGAAGCCCTGGTGGCGAGCGTCGGCAAAGGCCCGTCTGGCGAGGATGCCGGCCACCGTCGCGCCCCGCCGGCGGAGCGCGTCCACGACCTCGCCCGCGCGCGTGGTCTTGCCGGCGCCGATCTCCCCGGTGAGGATGACCACGCCCGTGTGGCGGGCCTCGCGCCACAGGTGGGCGCTGTTGGCGACCTGCATCATGCGGCCGAGGGCCACGAAGGGGTGGCGCCAGAACGCGCGTTGATCGGCGAGCGCCGCCGTGAACGCCGGCAGCGCGCCGAACGCGAGGCCGAGCGCGTCGGACAGTCCCCGAAGGCGGCGCCGCTCCAGCCACGCGAGGATCCGCGGGTTGCGCAGCTCGACCGAGACGGCCGTGAAGCCGAGGAGCACGAGCGTCGCTCGCAGGGCCATCTGCGCTCCGGCCCGGAAGCCCTCGAGCAGGCCGGCCGCTCCGCCGTGCAGCCCGCCCAGCAGGAGGCTCGCGAGCAGGAGCACGCCCACCACCTGGACCCAGAACCACGGACGCCGCAGGCGGCCGACCGCCCTCGGGTACGTCCGGACCACGAGGGCCGCGTAGACGGCGACGTACGCGGCCGCCGCCGGGATTGGCAGGTGCCCGAGCAGCGCCATGCCGCCGACCAGTGCCGCCGCGAAGGCCGCCAGCCGCGGGATGGACCACGCGCCCGTCGCGTGTATCGCGCCCGGCGTCTCGACCCGCGCCGGCGCGGCGGGCCGGACGCCGTCGCCGGCCGCGGGGACCGTGCGGGCGCTTCGCGCCAGGCGCATGCCGGCGAGGGCCGCGGCCATGCCGGTGAGGCATTCCAGCACGAACAAGGTCGCCACGAGATCGAACGGTCCGAACCGGGAGACGCCGAGGGACCGCGACGCGTAGCCGTAGGCCTCGACGTAGAGCCGGACGAGGTCCGGACCGAAGGTGATCAGCGCGCTGACGATCTTCTGGACGAGCGACCACGATACCGCGAGCGCGCCGCCCACCAGATAGCCGGCCGGGTTCGAGCCGAGCAGCGTGACGCACGCCTGAAGGAGGAGGCCCTCGGTGGCGATGCCGACCATGGGACCGAGGATCACCGCGCTCGGCGAGATGGACTTCATGAGCGCGCAGATGAGCGCCGAGCGCCAGATGACGCCCCGCTCGGGCCAGCTCCGCTGGCCGGCGGTCATCACGACAACGCCGAATGCGGCGAGGACGCTGCCCGCGAACGGCAGCCTGAGGTTGTGGAGAAAGCTGCCCAGGACGATCTCGACCGCGGCCCACAGGCTGCCCAGCACGGCGGCCCGCTGCCAGACGTGAAGGTCTGCCCGAGGTCCCGTCATCGCGGGCCGATTCTAGCAGGCCGCCCGCCACAGTGCCGACGCGCCGAACGTGTCAGGGGTTTGGGGACGAAGTCTCCCCGGCAGCGCGAACGAGCGTGAGCGAGTGAGCCAGGCGAGCGGAGTGGGGCGGGAAGGGGTCCCCGCCCTTCGACAAGCTCAAGGCGCCCCGAGCGAAGTCGAGGGGCGCGAGGGCGCGTGTAGGGGGTGCGCGGGGCGAAGCCCTCCGCGGAAGAGGTGCGCGAGCGTGAGCGAGCGCGCCACGCGCCCGGAGTGGGGATGATCGGGGCCCCGCGAGGGCGCGTGCAGGGGGTGCGCGGGGCGAAGCCCTCCGCGGAAGAGGTGCGCGAGCGTGAGCGAGCGCGCCACGCGCCCGGAGTGGGGATGATCGGGGCCCCGCGAGGGCGCGTGCAGGGGGTGCGCGGGGCGAAGCCCCCGCCTAATAAATGGAGCCGGCGGTCGGACTCGAACCGACGACCTGCTGATTACGAACCGTTTCTGAGGCGAAACCCCCTGCAACACGCTGGACCCTCCTGCAACCACAAGAACCACGTAACAAATTGATAGTAAAAGACTTAACGCTGTTCTATAATGTCCAGAGAGCGTTCAGAGTGTTTCGCTTTTCTGTTACCTGAGTGTTACCTACAAACTCCGGAGGTGCGCGTGCCGACCGTCAATCTGACCGCCCGTACCGTCGAGTCCCTGAAGTCCCCGCCCCCGAAGCAGCAGATCGATTACTGGGACGACTCGCTACCGGGTTTCGGCGTCCGCGTGTCCTACAAGGGAACCAAGACCTGGATTGTGATGTACCGCTACAACGGGCGTCTGCGTCGGCACAGTTTCGCCAGCGCCGCCGAAATGGACCTCGCTGAAGCCCGCAAATTGGCCAGGAGGAAGTTGATCGGCGTCGATGATGGCGAAGACCCCGGAGCAGCCAAAGCCGCCGCCCGGAAGGTGCAGACGTTCGCCGAACTGGCGACAGAGTACCTCGAACGCCACGCTATGCCGTTGAAGCGGTCGTGGAAACAAGACAAGCAGATCATCGACAAGGACTTGCTACCGCGCTGGAAGCACTCGAAGCCCTCCGACATCAGCCGAGCGGACGTGCGGGCGCTGATCGAGAGCGTTGTGGATCGCGGTGCCCCGATTCAGGCGAATCGCACGCTGGCGTTGGTTCGCAAGATGTTCAACTTCGCCATCGGGAGCGAGTGGGTCGCACAGAACCCGTGCAACCAGGTCAAGGCGCTGGGGAAGGAAGTATCCCGCGACAGGGTTCTCAACGACGACGAAATCCGCAAGGTATGGGCGGCGCTCGACAGCGAGGAACCCCCAATCCAGGCGATGTTCCGCTTGAGGCTGATGACCGCGCAGCGCGGCGGGGAAGTTCTCCGCATGCGATGGGACGAAGTTGATCTGAAGAGCGGATGGTGGGCGTTGCCCGCCTCCAGCGTGAAGAACGGGCGACCGCACCGCGTGTACCTGACCCCAGCGGTTGTCGAGATTCTGAACGATCTCAAGGCGTGGTACGAAGCACGCATCGCCGAGATCAATCCGGGCCGAGCCAGGAAACACAAGGAACCAGTCGCGATGAGCGAGTGGGTCTTCCCGTCGCCGAAGGCACAAGCGCCCGTCGCGTGGGTCCAGAAGGCAGCGGAGCGCATTCGCACGGCCTCAGGCGTCGAGTTCCGTCCCCATGATCTGCGCCGCACGGCGGCAAGCCTAATGACGGGGAGCGGGACGCCCCGTGACGTGGTGAAGAAGATCCTCAACCACGTTGATCGGGACATCACCGCCGTCTACGACCGCTACAGCTACGACGCCGAGAAGCGCAAGGCGCTAACCAAGTGGGGTCGGCAGTTGGAGCGTATCTTGAGCGAGAAGCCCAGCGAGGTCGTGGTGCCGTTCCCAGCGAAGCGAGCGGTCTAGGCATGTTCAGCGTCAACCACGTTCAACGGTCGCCAGGGAGATCCAGCCGATGCACAAGGTGCCGTTTGTCAGCCAGCGCGATTACGCCTTCGAGAGCGTTGCCTGCGGCGTGGCAGCCACCATGATGCTGCTCAAGCATCACTTCCGCCGAAAGCGGGTCCCGTCCTACCGGGAATTGCGGAAGGCCCTCGGAATCGACGGGGCGTCGTCCCGGTTGAGCCGCCAGGACCACCCTCTGGGCGTTGGACCCGTGGACGTCACCAGCTACTTCCGGCGGCGCGGTATCTCCTACCGAGCAACCCACCACAAGAACCAGGCAACATGGGCAAGCTTGAAGCGGCGGCTCCGTCGCACGCCGGTGATGGTCGGCATGGGCAAGAGTGAATGGCGGTGGGGCAAGTCCGGCCACTGGATTGTGCTCATCGGCATCGACGCCGAGACGGTCACCTACCTCGACCCGCAGTTCCGGCACAGTCACCGGCGACCGAGCCGGATGACGATCCGGGACTTCCGCCGCCAGTGGGACGGCACTTCCATCCAAATCGCCAGGGCCCGGTAGGCGCGGCGTCGGGGTCCCCCCGGACCAATAACCCAGGCGGGGCGGGACGGCCACTAACCGTGTCAAACGGCTGGCGGTTCTCGCGCGGCGTGGCCCACCTTGCTGATCAGAGGATAAGGGCGGCAGGTTCCTGACTTCCCGCAGACTGGCCGGAAGATGCACGACGACCGTCACTTCCAGGACGCTTTGATCAGGCCGACCGTGGTGCTAGACTGCGACCGTCCGCAAGGCTATCGAACTATCGAGTTCCGCTGACTATTCGTTGGGCGGCGAAGGATAGGAGGGTCCAATGAAGCGAATCGCGTGGCTCTTCGGCCTCTCGGTTCTGGGCGTATCACTTGCTGCGTGGGCATCAACTTTCCTGCTGGCACCATCCGGTGAGAGCCTCACGCTCGACTGCCGTAGTGACGGTCTGTACATTGGCTACCAACTCGACGGGCTTCCGGCCTGCGGCGAGTTTGCATGCATGACAGTTCGGGCACGGACGGACAGCGGCGCATGGGTCCAATACTCAGCACACAACGGCAGCAATATGGGCTTCGTCCGCAACAAGCGTTCCACCTTTCGCAAGAATGGCGCGCTCGCCGAGTCGCTGCTTGAGCGGATGCTCAAGGCGTCGAGCGTCGAGCTCCTGAACCCAAGCACAGGCAAGGCCGTTGCCTTTCCGATCAGCGATGCGGATCGGGCGGAACTCAAGGCCCTGGTAGCCAAGTGTGGCAGCTAACTTCAGGTGGGTCACATCCCAGTTTCTGACACGATTGACTTTCTGTTCGCGCGACGGGGCTCGGCACCCAACAAGCTTGCCGCCGACGGCGGATGGCACGATGATGAGCTGCCGCGGCTGAAGCGTGGCGTTCGGCGGAGAAACGGGATCAACGATGGGAATCGACGGGTGCAACCACAGCTTCAATGCGCTCTCCCGGACCGTCCTACCGAAACACATGATGCGGTTGCGGCACGCGCTCGACCGCCCGGTGCCAGCTTCCCAATTCATTCGGCCAGGAGCGGGCGTCAAGGGAATTGCCAAGTCCCTGGGGATGCCCAGTGACTTTCGCGGGTGCTACGTATTCTTGGAGACCGGTCGTCCTTTCTACGTCGGCATTTCGAAGAAGGTAATCGAGCGCATCCGACAGCACCTTCGAGGTCGTAGTCACTTCGAAGCGACCCTCGCCTACCGAATGGCCAAACGTGACGCTTTGGGCAAGCGCACGCGGGCAGAGAATATGGACTCCCCGACGTTCATGCGCCGCTTTGCGCTCAAGCGACAGCGCCTCGCCCAGGCTGACGTGGCGTTCGTCGAGGTCCAGAATCCGCTGGAACTCTATCTGCTTGAGGTGTATGCGGCCATGGAGCTACGGACGGATCGTTGGAATACGTTCGACACACACTGAACGCGCCGCCGAACATCCACTTGCAGCCGTCGGTGGCCGGGGCGATCATGAAGCCACCGCAACTGCTGGTGGACGACCGCGAAAGCGGGCGGATGCCCCTCTGAGAAGTGCTTCAGCGGAATCCTAATCAGTCCCGATCAGGGTGCCAAGGCGAACGTCCAGCACCCGGGCGAGTTTGGCCAGCGCCAGCAGACTGACGTTGAATTCGCCCCGTTCGAGTCCGGAGACGAACGACCGGTCCAGGTTTGCAGCCAGGGCGAGTTGCTCCTGACTGATTCCTCGGGCACGCCGGGCTTTTCGCAGACGGACGCCCACCCGGCGTAGCAGGGGATGGGACCGTTTGGTCGGCACGCCCGGATGTTGGTCGGTCAGCCGTGATTCGGTCTACGGGATATATCCGCTATAATCTCGGTGCTCGGCGTCTGACGGCAAGAGAAGGGCAGGTGTTCGATGAAGAAGTGCCCATTCTGCGCGGAGGAGATTCAGGACGAGGCGATCAAGTGTCGCTACTGCGGTGAGCGGCTGCCCTCTGTCCCGAAGCCAGCGCCGTCCGTACCGGCGTTGGTCTCGCCATCGGTTGAATCGAAGCCGGTGCCCCGTCCTCGGCGAAAGCTCGCCTTTGCGAGCGGTCGGAGGGCCTACATCACCTGGGGCGTCGTCGTCGTGGGAACCGTCCTTGTCGCCAGCGCGCCTGATGCGTGGCGCGCGCTCGGAATGCTGCTGATTCTGCCAGGCGTCATTGCGGCGCTGACCGGCCCGATCCTGATCCGCCTCGTATTCGGGTTGGTGGCGATGTTCATCCTGACCTTCTGGGCCTTTGCGGTGAACCCGCCGCCCACGATGCCGTCGCACTCAGCCACACCGTCGCAAGCAGACGCTGGCGCGGACAACCCGACGAAGCCAGCCGAAGAAGGGCCGCAACTGGTGGGGTCAATCAGTACACCGCAAGGCGAGGTGCGACTCGGCATGACGTGGGACGAGGCGCTGCCTCTGTTGGGACGGTACGTCTCACGCGAACCGCACGGCGAGGACGCGTTCATCGCGGACTACGTGATCGACGGCCATACCTACACCGTCGGCTTCCGCCGTCCCGCGCTCCCCGCGACTGGTCCGTACAAGATCGACCACATCGTCAAGGATTGACCGGTGAACAACGGCCGCGAGAGGATCCGACATCCGGGCGATCCTGGAACTCCTCGGCCATCGCCGGTGAGCGTGGCGCGTACGGCCCGCAGACCAACCGCTGGTCCCTGCGCCGGTTCACCCCAGGTAGGCGGCGAGCGCCGCGGCGGCTCGTCGGGCTATCGAGATCGGCCTATCGCGACTCCGGTCCTTCACACCAGCCAGCCGCAAGATGCACGACAAGCGTCACTTCCGGGGCACTTTGATCGGGTCCGCCGCGGTGCTAGACTGCGGCCGTCCGGGGGATATCCGACCGTCGAGTTCGGCCGACTAGAGGCGGGTGCCTTCGAGCCGTAGGCGGACACTCGTCAGGTAGCACATGGAGTGCCGAGATGGGCGACGTAACTGCGTGGGTGCGTAAGGCCCTGGCAGATCTGGGTCAAGGTGCCTCCGACAAAGACGTCAAGGCCTACATTGCCAGAGAAGCTCCGACCGTCCCCCAGGGCCATATTTCCCTCGCCCTGCGGAGGTTACGTGGCGGCGCTTCAGCATTGCGCGACGGCGGGCGGAATCGGCCGATACGACTTTCGCGGAAAATCTGAGCGGTGCGGGCTGGGATTGCCGCCTAACACGGGCTGGACACGAAGGCGGGTTGAAGACGGCGTGCGCCGCGGGTCAGCCTTGGCCGTTGCCAGATTCTGAGTCCAAGACCATGCCGCTGTTTACAGTTTCGAAAACGAGTCTCCAGCGAATCGCCCAGTCGAAGTTCGGCTCAGAAAAGATCCTCCAGCAACTCGTTGAGAGAAATCTGGACACAGTCTTCAAATGCCGCCTTGTGGCCACCGAATTCTCGACCGGGGCCCAGCATGCGGGCCGTATCGACACACTAGCGCTGTCAGAGGACGACAACCCCGTCATCATCGAGTACAAGGTTGTTGAGTCGTCCGACCTCGTCAATCAGAGTCTCTTCTACCTTTCGTGGATTCAGGATCATCGCGGCGATTTCGAGATCGCTGCCCAGAAGGTGCTCGGGTCAAAGGTGCAAGTGGACTGGTCCGATGTGCGGGTCATTTGCATTGCCCCGAATTACCGCAAGTACGACCTCCACGCGGTACGGATGATGGGCGCAAACATTGAGTTGTGGACGTATCGGCTCTTCACCAACGACGTCCTCTACATGGAGGAGGTGTTTCAGAAATCAGAGGCTGGTGTGGGTCCTGCCTCGGTGTCTGGCAAGAACCCCGTCATGGTGGCCGCAGGCAAGAAAGCTGCGGCGGCCAGGGCGACAGGCTCGTACACGTTTGAGCAACACATGGACGGCAAGCCACAGTCAATGCGCGACCTGGCCGTTGGAGTGAACGATTTCATTACCGGTCTCGACCCTTCAATTGAAGTGTCGCCTAAGGCGGCGTCAATAAATAAGATATGTAAGTGCGCCGAGCGGCTTACTTGGGTCGAATCGTGTAGTTCCAGTCCCCATGGAATCGGTCAGGAATCAGGTTGACCTCGGCAGCCAACTCTTTGGCACTGACGCGTCGGCCCACGGGATAGCGGCGGCGATCCAGACGACAGGTGACCATCAGCCCCTTGGCCGTCGTCGTCGACGCAATCAGGCGCACGATCGTCTCGTAGTCGCGTAACGGTTGACCTCGCCAGTTCGAGGAGATGAACGAGAAGAGCCGATGCTCCACCTTGTTCCATTTGCTCGTCCCCGGTGGGAAGTGGCAGACGCGCAAGGACACGCCGGTCGCATTGGCGATGCGCTGCAGGGCGATCTTCCAGAGGCGCAATCGATAGCCGTTGCTGCCGCCAGCGTCCGCGGTGATCAAGAGGTCGCGAGCGTGCGGGTACAGGCGGCGGCCCTCGGCGCGCCACCACCCGTGAATCGACGCCGCCGCAAACGCGCCCGTGTCGTGGTCGGTTCCCACATTCACAAACCCGGTGTTGCGCCCCAGATCGTAGATGCCGTAGGGGAAGGCGCGCGGGACCTCGGGCGCCGGAAAATCATGGACGGCGACCGCATCCGGCGAGTGCGTCGGGCGCCACTGCCGGCCCGTATTGGCGAAGTTGCCGATCAACTCCTTCTTCTTCGTGTCGACGGAAATCACCGGAGTGCCGGCGCGCAAGGCCCGGCGGACCTGCGTGTTGAGGTACCGAAACTGCGCGTCCCGGTCCGGATGGTCGGCGCCCTCCTCCGTCTTCCGATTGCTCTGCAGGCTGTAGTCCATCGCCCGCAGCCACTGGGCGACTTTCTCATGGCTGATCGGATGGCGGCGCGCCGTCAGGGCGGCGGCCAGGACACGGGTGCTCTTGCACGTCCAGCGCAACGGCGACTCCGGGTCGCCGCGGGCGAGCGGTTCGACCAAGGCCTCCAGCGCCTGCGGCAACGCCGGATCCTGCGCGAGGAGGGACGGACGACCGGCTCCGGGGCGGCGAATCCGACCGGGGCTCAGCGGCGGCGTGTCCAGTTCCGCGATCCCTTTGGCGATGGTGACCCGCGACAGCCCGCAGGCGCGGCTGACCCGCGACACGCCTCCGTAGCCCAACTGGCGCGCCTCATTCGCGGCCATCATGCGACGGGCCCGCTCATCCAAGTGCGGCCAGATCCGCGCGAACTTCGCCGCGAGGGCATCGGCGATCCTCACACCGGCATCATAGCGCCAAGCCCTGCCGCTTGTATATATTATTTATTGACGCCGTCTAAGAAGTTCTACGTCGCCTACAAGACCTCACAGAACATCGTGTGCATGGAAATCCAGCAAAAGCGCCTTCTGCTGTATCTGAAGCTCGATCCTGAGGACAACCACGGTCCAAGAGGCATTTCGCGAGACGTGGCGGACGTTGGGCATTACGGGACAGGCGACCTTGAGGTCTCGATCAAGACCCAATCAGACTTTCAGGCGGCCAAGCCGTTCATTCAGCAGGCCTACGAGCAGGTCGGTGGATGAACTGGCTAAGGCGGCGTCAATAAATAAGATATGTAAGTGCGCCGAGCGGCTTACTTGGGTCGAATCGTGTAGTTCCAGTCCCCATGGAATCGGTCAGGAATCAGGTTGACCTCGGCAGCCAACTCTTTGGCACTGACGCGTCGGCCCACGGGATAGCGGCGGCGATCCAGACGACAGGTGACCATCAGCCCCTTGGCCGTCGTCGTCGACGCAATCAGGCGCACGATCGTCTCGTAGTCGCGTAACGGTTGACCTCGCCAGTTCGAGGAGATGAACGAGAAGAGCCGATGCTCCACCTTGTTCCATTTGCTCGTCCCCGGTGGGAAGTGGCAGACGCGCAAGGACACGCCGGTCGCATTGGCGATGCGCTGCAGGGCGATCTTCCAGAGGCGCAATCGATAGCCGTTGCTGCCGCCAGCGTCCGCGGTGATCAAGAGGTCGCGAGCGTGCGGGTACAGGCGGCGGCCCTCGGCGCGCCACCACCCGTGAATCGACGCCGCCGCAAACGCGCCCGTGTCGTGGTCGGTTCCCACATTCACAAACCCGGTGTTGCGCCCCAGATCGTAGATGCCGTAGGGGAAGGCGCGCGGGACCTCGGGCGCCGGAAAATCATGGACGGCGACCGCATCCGGCGAGTGCGTCGGGCGCCACTGCCGGCCCGTATTGGCGAAGTTGCCGATCAACTCCTTCTTCTTCGTGTCGACGGAAATCACCGGAGTGCCGGCGCGCAAGGCCCGGCGGACCTGCGTGTTGAGGTACCGAAACTGCGCGTCCCGGTCCGGATGGTCGGCGCCCTCCTCCGTCTTCCGATTGCTCTGCAGGCTGTAGTCCATCGCCCGCAGCCACTGGGCGACTTTCTCATGGCTGATCGGATGGCGGCGCGCCGTCAGGGCGGCGGCCAGGACACGGGTGCTCTTGCACGTCCAGCGCAACGGCGACTCCGGGTCGCCGCGGGCGAGCGGTTCGACCAAGGCCTCCAGCGCCTGCGGCAACGCCGGATCCTGCGCGAGGAGGGACGGACGACCGGCTCCGGGGCGGCGAATCCGACCGGGGCTCAGCGGCGGCGTGTCCAGTTCCGCGATCCCTTTGGCGATGGTGACCCGCGACAGCCCGCAGGCGCGGCTGACCCGCGACACGCCTCCGTAGCCCAACTGGCGCGCCTCATTCGCGGCCATCATGCGACGGGCCCGCTCATCCAAGTGCGGCCAGATCCGCGCGAACTTCGCCGCGAGGGCATCGGCGATCCTCACACCGGCATCATAGCGCCAAGCCCTGCCGCTTGTATATATTATTTATTGACGCCGTCTAACAAGCGGCCCGCAACCGACGGCGGCCGTGGAAACGCACGAACAGACTCGGACAGTCGTGAGCGGCCGCCTCGATGCGCTGAGCCGCTGCGGCTAAAGCCGGGGGGACGGCAACCGGAGACCTGGGAGACTGACATATGACGCCGACTGGCCTTTTCATCAACGGCGTGTACGCCGAGGTGCTCGAGGAGATCCTACAGGTCCAAATGGAGTTGCCCGAGCAAATTCTCTTCTTGCAGCCATATTCAAGCCGTGTGATGGTCGAGCTTCGAGATAACCAACCCAGTGTCGCGTCGCCCATGAAGTTGTATCTGTCCGTTACGACTGACCTGCCCACCGTTCGGTACAGGGGTGAGATCGTAGGCTGGGAAGACAAACGCCAGATTCTCCGGCCAAAGTGGAAGGTCCTCGAACGCCTTTTGTGGACGCTTCAACCGCACGAGGGCGGGCTGTACGACATGTCTCAAGCGGCCGACGGGCAAAGTGCGAACCTCCTTTACGTACGGCGGCTGGAGCGTCTTGAACGACCGTTCAGCGTCGATCAACTGGAAAAGCGGGCCGCGTCAATGATTTTGAGACAACCGGCTTCTGCATTTAGAGAAGCGACGCCACGCTGCTCGGGATCACGATTGCTCGATTCTCCACGATGACATTTGGCCGCTCGATCACCCCAG
>JAHECP010000217.1 GCA_024641665.1 Acidobacteriota bacterium | reverse complement strand
CCCGGCGGGGCGCGGCGTCATCGCGCGCCTCCCGGCGCCGCGCCGGCGTCGCCGGTCGGCTTGGGCATGACCGTGAGCACGAGGCGGCTCTGCGGCGTGAAATACGCGCGCGCCACCCGCTGCACGTCGGCCTTCGTGATGCCCATGAAGATGTCGAACTCGCCGTCGGCCGTCGTCACGTCGTTGTGGATGACCACCGCGTGCGCGAGTTGCGCGGCCTTCTGCTGGTCGGACTCCCGGCCGATGATGTAGTCGCGCGCGAACTGGTTCTTCGCCCGCAGCAGCTCCTCGTCGGTGATCGGCTCCGCCTTGAGCCGGTCGAACTCGGCGACGAGCGCCTGCTCGGCCTCGGCCGGCGTGTGGCCCGGCCCCACGATGGCCACCGCGTAGAAGAGGTTCGGATCCTCGATGATGTTCGCCTCGCCGAACGCCGCGACCGCCATCGACTTCTCGTAGACCAGCTTCCGGTAGATGCGCGAGCTCTGCCCGTCGAAGAGCACCTTCGCCGCGATGTGCAGCGGGTACGAATCGGGGTCCCCGTCGTAGGTGATGTGGTAGGCCACCACCACCGCCGGCAGCGGCCAGGGCTCCTCCATGGTCACGCGCCGCTCGCGCTGCTGCGGCGGCTCCTTCGGAATGTCGCGCGGCACCTCCTTGACCGAGCGCGGCACCCGCCCCAGGTACTTCGTGACGAGATCCATCGCCTGCGCCGTGTCGAAGTCGCCGACCAGGGCCAGGCAGGCGTTGTTGGGCACGTAGTAGGTGCGGTAGAAGTCGCGGACGTCCTCGATCGACGCGTTGTCGAGGTCCGTCATGCTGCCGATCGTCGGGTGCTTGTAGGGGTGCACCGTGAACGCGTGGTCGTAGATGAGCTCGGAGAGCCGGCCGTACGGCTGGTTGTCCACCCGCAGCCGCCGCTCCTCCTTCACGACCTCGCGCTCGGTCTTGAAGGTGGACTCGTCGACGCGCAGCGTCGCCATGCGATCGGCCTCGAGCCAGAGGATGAGCGGCAGGTACTGCTGCGGCACCGTCTCCCAGAAGACGGTCGTGTCCTCGTTGGTGTAGGCGTTGCTCTGCCCGCCCACGCTCGAGATGAGCGACGGATGTTCCTCGGACCCCACGTTCTTCGAGCCCTTGAACATCATGTGCTCGAACAGATGGGCGAACCCGGTCCGTCCCGGCCGCTCGTTCTTCGAGCCGACGTGGTACCAGAGCTGCAGGTGGACGATCGGCGTGGAGTGGTCTTCGAGCAGCACCACCCGCAGCCCGTTGTCGAGCGTCTTGATCGTGTACTCGAGCTTCGGCGGGCGGGTCCAGGCCCCGAGCGGCACGGTCGCGGAGACGAGCAGGAGCGCCACACCGGCCGCCGCCAGCGAAAGTCCGGGTCGATGGGTCATCAGATCGCGATTATGGCACAGATCGCGACGTCGTCCCGGCGCGGGACCGCGGCGGCGCGATTCAGCTGGCCGACACCAGCCGGAAGCCGCCGAAGAACCAGCGGCGCGTCAGGAAGTCGAACGGACCGGCGTCCACGCGGCGCTCGTACCCGACGACGAGATCCACCGCGCCCTTCGCGCCGCGCAGCCGCACGCCCGCCTCGACGCTCCCGCCGTTCTGTGTCTTCCGGGTGGACGTCTTCTCGACGAGGATGCCGTAGACATCGCCGTGCACGATGGCCGTCACGTGGGCGCTCAGCGCGGCGTTCAGATCGCCCCCCCCGCCCACCTCCGCCGTGTAGTCCACGTACGAGCGCCTGATCGTGCCGAGCGCGCGTCCCTCGATCGTCACCTCGAGCCGTCCGTGCGTGGACCGGCGCATGAAGCGCACGCCGGCCATGTTCCAGTCGATGGGAAACGGCTTGGGGCGGTCGCTTAGGTGCCGCGACACGTGGTGGAACACCAGCGCCACCTCGTTCGCGTCCTGCCGAAGGGACGCCGAGAGATCGAGCGTGTAGTTGCCCTGGTTCGGATCGAACGAGCGATACTGGTCGCCGAGGATCGTCTCGAAGTTGACGAGCGCCGAGATGCGGCCCTTGCCGTAGTCCACGAAATCCAGGTCGCCGCCGAAGTCGGCGTCCCACACGAAGCGCGGGTCGTTCGCGCCGAGCCGTGTCGCGTCGAGATGGAAGCGATAGCGCGTGAGGAAGCCCGTCTCGCCCGACGAGGCTCCGGGCGGCCGGGACGTGGTCTGGGCCCCCGCCGCCGGCGCCAGGGCGCACGCAGCAGCGAGCACGACGGTCGCGCCGACGAGACGACGAGGCGTCACCGGCCGTCGGCCTCCGGTGCGCCGCCGAGCCTGGCCTCGAGGTCGGCCAGGCGCCGCTCCAACGCCGCGAGGGCTCGTCGGAGCTCGGGAAGACGCCGGAAGACCGCCGACGCCTTCAGCCACTCGCGGTTGTCGATGGCGGGATAGCCCGACACCATCGTGTTCGCGTCCACAGAGTTGGGAATGCCGGTCTGGGCCGTGGCCGAGGCACCGCGGCCGATGGTGAGATGCCCCGCCACGCCGACCTGTCCGGCGAGCGTGACGTCGTCCTCGATGGTCGCGCTGCCGGCGACGCCGACCTGCGCCGCGAGCAGCACGTTGCGTCCCACGGTCACGCCGTGGGCGATCTGCACGAGGTTGTCGATCTTCGTGCCCGCGCCGATGCGCGTCTCGCCGACCGCCGGCCGGTCGATCGTCGTGTTGGCGCCGATCTCCACGTCGTCCTCGACGACGAGCCCGCCGATCTGCGGGATCTTCTGGTGCGTGCCGTCGGGACGCCGGGCGAACCCGTAGCCGTCGCTGCCCACGACCGCTCCGTTCTGGATCACGACACGGTGGCCGATGACGACCCGCTCGCGCACGGCGACGTGCGAGTGCAGCACGCAGTCGTCGCCGACCCGCGCGCCCGGGCCGATGGAGACGAAGGCGTGGAGAATGGAGCGGGCGCCGATCGACGCGCCCGCGCCGATCACGACGAACGGCGCGATGTGGACCTCGGGTCCGATCGACGCGTCGGCCGCCACCACGGCCTGCGGCGCGATACCCGGCGCGGGGCGCGGAGTCTCGTCGAACAGCCGGACCGCGTCGGCGAACGCGAGGTACGGGTGCCGGCTGCGCAGCATCGCGCAGCACGCCGCCGGTGCGTCCTCGCCGAGGATCACCGCGCCGGCGCGCGTGGTCCGCAGCGCCGCGCCGTAGCGGGGATTGGCGAAGAAGGACACCGCGTCGGGCCCCGCGTGATCGAGGCCCGCCACCCGCACGATCTCGAGGTCGCCGTCGCCCTCGAGCCGGCATCCGAGACGCTCCGACAGCTCTCGCAGCTTCAACCCGGCGAGTATAGCATTCCGGCGGACGGGCACCTCAGGCGGGCGCCACCTTGTCGACGAACGCCGCCAGGTGCTGGAGGCGCAGACGCTCGGCGAGCGCGCGCACCCGGCGCGCCCGATCGGCGGGTGACAGTCCGAGCGCGGCGCCGAGCTCGGTCAGCTCGGCGCGCCCGTCGGTGCGCCAGCGGACCGCGCCGAGGCCGTGGCGCGCGCCGCTCCACGCAAAATAGTGCCCGACCGCGCGGAACACGAAATAGTAGGCGACCAGGTTGGGACCCGGCACGAAGAAGAAGAGCGGACCGGTGACCGCGACCAGCGCGGCGTCCACGATCAGCCAGAACCGGTGTCGTTCGCGGTCGCGCGCGAGCGTCCGGCGCAGCAGATCGCGCGCCGCCGCCTCGGTCAGCGCGTCGGGATGCACCAGGGTGGCGTCCGCCTGTCGCCGCAGGTGCCAGAGCAGCCGCTGCTCGGCGATGGTCTCGGCCACGTGGCCGAGGATCCAGTGCCCGAACCGCCGCGTCCAGCCCGTGCGGGCGTCGTCGGGGCGCTCGCGCGCCCGCTCGGCGTCGGCCATCGTCTGGCGGAAGCGGCGCACGAGGCGACCGCCGAGTCCGGTCCGTGCGCCGTCCGCCCCGACGGCGGGCTCGTCGGCCGACTCACAGTAGAGCTCGTAGCGGCCGGCCGCGACGGGCACCGCGAAGACATCCATCACAGCGACCTACGATAGCACCCGCCCGGCCGTTCCCCTGCCGGCGCGGCGCTTCTGCGTATAATGGCCCCCATCGGCGGCCATCCGCGACCGGACGATCATGCTCATCCTCGTGTTCGTGTGGACGTTCGCGCTCGCGCCGTCCCCCGCCCCGGCGCAGGCGGACGTCCGCCTCGACCTCCGCGTCTTCGACGGCGCGACCGAAGTCTCCCGGCACGTGCGCGTCGCGGTGTACCCGGCCGGCCGTCACGAGCGGCCCGTCGCCACCGCCGTTGCCAGGCCCACGATCCCCGGTTTGCTGGTGCCGCCGGGCGACTACGACGTGCAGGTGGTGTGGGAACAGGCCCAGGGCGCGAGCCGGCTGCTGTGGGCCTCCCATCTCGCCGTGCTGCGCTACCCCGACGAGGGCGGCCGGCATCTCGAGGTCCTGAACTTCGACCCATCGTACGGCGCGCTGGAGGTGACCGTGGGGGGCGGCGGCCGCGGGTCGCTGTGGCAGGCGATCCTCCGGCCGTCGGGCGGCGACCCGCGCGCGGCGCCGCACCTGCCGGTCGCGGGCGAGGGCTACGTGCTGTTCGTCGTGCCGGGCGGGCGCTACGACCTCGAGGTGGATTTCAACGGCGACGCGCCGCGGCGGCGCACGCTTGCGGCGCTCGAGGTGCCGGCCGGACGCACGCGGCTCACGGTCGTACGGTAAGGAGGGGTCAGCGGTCGGGGGTCAGGGGTCGGGCGACCGTCCGATCTTCCTCACCCGGTGCGGCAGCTCGAGCGGCAGCTCGGGCCGGCCGGCGCGCGCCCACGCGCCCGAGAAGACGGCGACGGTCGCCGCAATCGCATCGGACACGCGCGCGTCCAGGATCGGCCCTGCGTCCTTCCCCCAGCGGTCGAAGTACTCGTCCCCGTACTCGGTCAGCCCCGCGACCGCGCGGCGATCGGCGTCGAGGATCGGTCCGGTCAGCGTGGCGCTCTTCAGCAGCGCATCGAAGAGGAACGCGCGCACGTCGGTCACCGGCGGGAAGGTCTCGTCGGCGACCTTCAGGGCGGGCAGCCGGCGCTCGAACAGCTCGGTCTCGAAGCGCGAGTGGATGCCCCGCTGGTTGGTGAGCTGCCCGTCGTAGTTGACGATGGCGTGGAACGGCACGAACGCGTCGGCCACGTAGTGCGCGAGGACGGCCGACATCAGCCGCGCGTCGTCGATCGAGTAGGGCTCGCGGCGGCCCGCCCGCTCGAACGCCGTCACCAGGCGCCCGTCGATCGCCTCGGCGCGCCACGGCAGCGTGCCGTTCTTCTCGACCGTCTCGCGGCCGAACTTCTTGACGGCCTCGTCGAAGCCGCGCGGGAGCTCGTCGAAGGGATACTTGCCGTACGCGTCGAAATCGAGGAAGTGGCGCGGCGGCTCGTCCGGCACGTCGAGGTTGCGCAGCAGATCCGGCAGCACGCAGTACTCGAGCATGAACGTCTTGTTCTTCTCGTAGAACGGGCGGAGCGCCGCCGGCAGCCGCGCGATGGCCTGCTCCACGATGAACCGGTGGGCCGCGAAGCCCCAGGCGCGGGCCGGGGCCGGCGCCAGCAGCCAGGCCGCGACGACGATGATGGCGAGCGTGCGAGCACGAGCGTCCCGGAACATGCGCCTATCTTAGCCGGAATCCGGAGGCGCGTCGCACTCGCCGAACACCTCGGCGACGAACCGGAAGACGCGCGCGCCGGTCCGCCACGCGTCGCGCGGCAGACCGGCCTTCATGCAGGTCTGCGCGAGGAACGTCTCGGCGTCCCACTGCCACTCAACGGCCACCTGCGGCAGGAGCAGGCCGCGCCTGAGGCCCCGCTCGACGACCAGACCGTGCCGGCCGACGACGACGCGGGACGCCTCCACGGGCTCGACGGGCTCGAGCGGCCCGAGCACCGAGATCTCGACGTCGATCAGCCCCAGCTCGGCCGCCCTGACCGGAGGAAAGCGCGGGTCCTCGGTGGCGGCGGCCGCGGCCACGCGCGCCACCACCTCGCCGACCGGCCGATCGGTCTCGAGCGAGCCGATGCAGCCGCGCAGCTCGCCGCCCCGCTCGATCGTGACGAACGCGCCGGCCTCGACCGGCGGCAGATCGGGATCGTCGGGCGCGGGCGGCGGCGCGCCGTTCACGCGGGCCGCAATGGCGCGCCGCGCCAGCGCCAGCAGCGCCCGGCGCTCGGCCGGCGAGCACGGTCGGCCCGTGCCGGCCGTCCCGCTCATGCACCCTCCGGGCCACCCGTCGAGGCGGGCTCGAGCCGACCGATGGCGGCCGCGAGATAGCCGACGACCGCGCCGTAGTCGCCGGAGACGTCGCCCGAGTTCGCGTAGTGGAGCACCCGCGCGTTCGTCGCGCCGAGCTCGCGCGCGGCGAGCATGACGGACACCGCCGGGCCGCCGCCGCACGCGACGAAGCGGCCGCGCTCGTGCTCGGGGTACTGCTCGAGCTCCTCGAGCAGCCCCTCCGGCTCGAAGCGGTTCACGTACTCCGCCACGCGCCCGTCGTGACGCGCCGCGGCGCGGGCCTCGAGGTAGTGCGACAGATCCGTGCTCGCGATGAGCAGCGCCCGGCGACCCCGCAGCGCGACCGCCAGCGCGGCCGCGAACTCCAGGATCGTCTCGCGCGTCTGGTAACCCATCACCGCGGGCACGATCGGCGTCGAGGGCTGCACGCGCGCGAAGAACGGCAGCTGCATCTCGAGCGAGTGCTCGCGGGCGTGGGCGGCGGCCCGGGTGTGCACCAGCGGCGACGCGTGGAGGAGCGCCGCCGCGGCCGCCGCGTCCACGGGCACCAGCCCGAGCGGGATCTCGAAGGCGCCCTCGTCCACGATGGCCACGCCGTCGAAGCCGATGTAGTGGGACGGGCCGGCGATGACCGCGACGTCGAAGGCGCGCCCGCGGAGGGCCCGGTACGCATACGCCCCCACGGGGCCCGAGTACATCAGCCCGGCGTGCGGCGCGATGAGGGCGACGATGTCGCCGGCGGGCGGGTCGGTGGCCCGATCGAGGTGGCGATCGACCTCCCGCGCGAGCGCCGGACCCTGGCCGGGATACCAGCTCCCGGCGACCGCCGGCGGCCGGACGAGCTGCCGCGCCATGCGCCGATGGTAGCACCGCCCCACCTGGTCCGCACGGAGTTTCGCAACGGCCCGGGCGCCCGCGGCCCCGTGTTAGCATCTGGCATGCCCGCTGCCCTGACGACGGGCGAAGTCGCCCGCATCGCCGCGCTCGCGCACCTCGATCTGTCCGCCGACCAGACGGACCTGCTCGCGCGTCAGCTCACCGACATCCTGACGTTCGCCGGCCGCGTGGCGGAGGTGGACACCGCCGACGTGCCGCCGGCGACGCTCGTCCAGGTGGAGGCGCCCGCGCTCCGGCCCGACGCGGTGCGCGCGTCGATCCCGCGCGCCGACGCGCTGGCCGGCGCCCCCGAGGCGGACGAGGCCGGCGGCTTCTTCAAGGTGCCTCGGGTTATCGGTTGATGGACGCCCGATCCACGGCGCTCGAGATCCGCGACGCCGTCGCCCGGGGCGACGCGTCTGCGGTCGAGGTGTGCGAGGCGTGCCTGACGCGCATCGCGGCGGCCGACCGCGACCTGCACGCGTTCCTGGCCGTGGACGAGGACGGCGCCCGGCGCCGGGCCGCCGAGGTGGATCGGCTCGTCCGGGCCGGCCGGCGCCTGCCGCTCGCCGGGGTGCCGGTGGGCGTGAAGGACACCATCTGCACGCGCGGGCTCGCAACGACCGCGGCCTCGCGCATGCTCGAGCGGTTCGTGCCGCCTTACGACGCCACCGCCGTCGCGCGCCTCGCCGAGGCGGGCGCCGTCGTGATCGGCAAGACCAACTGCGACGAGTTCGCGATGGGCTCCTCCACCGAGAACTCCGCGTTCGGCCCGACGCGCAACCCGTGGGCCCTCGACCGCACGCCCGGCGGGTCGAGCGGGGGGTCGGCCGCCGCGGTGGCCGCGCGGCTCGTGCCCGTCGCGCTCGGCTCCGACACGGGGGGCTCGATCCGCCAGCCCGCGGCGCTCTGCGGGGTCGTGGGCCTGCGCCCCACCTACGGCCGCGTCTCGCGCTACGGCCTCGTCGCGTTCGCGTCCTCGCTCGATCAGGTCGGCCCCCTGGCGACCAGCGTGCGCGACCTCGAGCTCCTCTCCGCCGTCCTCTCCGGCGAGGA
>JAHECP010000216.1 GCA_024641665.1 Acidobacteriota bacterium | reverse complement strand
CACCGCGGTCAGGCGCTCGAAGGCGCGGTCGGCCTCGGCTGCGACCCGCGACGTCAGGTGGCCGCGGACGACGCCGATAGCCGCGACATTCACGTCCGGGCCGGCTTCGGGCGCGTCCAGCACGCCGAGCGCGGGCCCGAGCGCGCGCCGGTCGCCGATGGCCTCGAGCGTGCGGAGCACGGCCGCGCGGGCCGGTACCGGCAGGTCGGCGTCGAGCGCGTCGAGCAGGCCCTGCACCGCGCGCGTGCCGACGATGGCGAGGCGCGCGACGGCGGCCTCGCGGCCCACCTCGCTGTCGCCCGCGAGCTGGTCGATCAGGCGGCGGACTTCCGGTCCAGCCGAGGTCTTGATTACCATGGGCGTCGGGCGGGCCGCCCGCCGTGGGCGGCGGACCGCCTGCTCGTCAGAGTTTCACGCCGGAGGGGGTGCATGAGCAAGATCCTGGTCTGGCTGCCCGCGCTCGTGGCTGCAACCGTCGCCGTCGGCGCGGCGCAGTGGGTCACGCCGCGGGTGAAGGTCGTCTTTCCCGACCGCACCGTCGTGACCGCCGAGCTGGCCGACACCGAGGCGGTGCGCGAGCGTGGCCTGATGTTCCGCACGGACCTGCCGCGCGACACGGGCATGCTCTTCGTCTTCGACCAGCCGGGGCAGTACCCGTTCTGGATGAAGAACTGCCTGATCCCGATCGACATCATCTGGCTCGACGTCCAGGGGACGGTGCTGTCGGTTGCCGCGTCGGTGCCGCCGTGCCGGCTCCCCGCCTGCAACCCGCCGTGCGCGTCCGACGCCTGTCCCACTTATTCGCACGAGGGCCTCGCGAAGTACGTCGTCGAGGTGCCGTCGGGTTTCGCGAAGGAGCACGCGGTGAAGGCGGGGGACAGGATTGGGCTGCCGGCTCGATAGGGTCGGCTCACGGCTCAGGGCTCACGGCTGACGGACAGCACGAAAAACGGCCCGGCGGAGTCACCCGCCGGGCCGCGGTGTTCTTGCGTGAGCCTTGAGTCGTGAGCCTTGAGCCGACCCTACTGCATGCGCACGACGAGGGCCGCGCGCCGGTTGAGGCGCCGCGTCTCCTCGCGCGAGTTGTCGTACTTCGGCCGCTCCTCGCCGTAGCTGACCGTGCGCAGGCGGTCGGCCGAGATGCCGCGGCTCACCAGATAGTCGCGCACGGCGTTCGCGCGCCGCTCGCCCAGGGCGAGGTTGTACTCCGGCGTGCCGATGTTGCAGGTGTGCCCCTCGATCTCGATTCGCAGTTCGGAGTCGTCCTGCATCTGCTGCACGACGTCGTCGAGCAGCCGCGTGGCCTCGGGCCTGAGCGTGTAGCGGTCGAAGTCGAAGTGCACGTCCTCGAAGACGATTTCCTTCTTGGGCGGCCGTACCACCTGGAGCGTCACGGTGTCCGAGGCCGTGCCGCCCTTGCCGTCCGACACGGTCACGGTCACCGGCACCGCGCCTTCCTCCATCGGGGCGGTCCACGTCGTCTGGCGCGTCGACGGGTCGGCGATCGAGCCGGCCGGGGCGCTCCAGCGATAGGTGAGCGTGTCGCCGTCGGGATCGTTCGCCTCGGCGGTCAACGTGCTCGGCTCGCCGACGTTCACCGTGCACGGCGAGCACTGCGCACGCACGGTCGGCGCCTGGTTCGGCGGCGGCATCGGCGGAGGCGGCGGTGGGGGCGGCGGGGGCGGTGGCGGGGGCGCGTAGACGCCCACGCCCGGGTGGTACCCCAGCCGGACCTGGATGCCCAGCCGATCGCCGAACGGGTCGTTGAAGCTGCCGAACTTCGTGCGCGTGCGCTGGTTGACGGCGACGAGCAGGCCCGCGCCGGCGAAGAAGCCGTTCTTCGCCTGGTAGACGGTGCCGATCGTCATGTCGAGCGGCTCGCGGATCCAGGTCTGGGTCGGCGCCACGCTGCCGTCGGCGGCCACGATCGGCGTCGTCAGATCGATCGTCTTCGTGAACTTGGCCTCGTAGGTCGCCTCGGCGAACAGGCGCAGCGGCGCGCGGCTCGGGTAGGTGAGCCCCCAGCCGAACCGGGCCGTGTTCGACAGCGGGATGCCCGCCGGGCTGGCGCGCAGGGCGACGCCGCCCGACCACGCCATCTCCACCTGCTTGGCGAACTCCTTGCTCAGGATGGCATCCAGGTAGGTGATGGGCTTGCCCGTGCCCGCCCCCGACGAGGCGCTGCCGGTCGGCAGCTGGAGCACCGCCCGCACGGCGAAGGCCACCGGCGCCTGGGTGCGCTGCGACAGGAGATTGACCTTGACGCCGATCAGGGTGTCGCCGAAGTTGTTGCCCGACCAGCTGCGGGTCAGGAGCGGGAAGTCGTTCAGGACACCCTCGGCGCCGCCGGTGCCCGGGTCGAACAACGGGTTGTTCATGCGGCGCTTGATGCGCGTGTCGAAGCGAATGGCGCCGAACACCTCCGCGCGATTGCCCAGGCCGTAGGCGAACGTGCCCACGAAGTGGGAGATGTCGGAGAAGCCCTCCTCGCGGTCGAAATTCACGCGGTACGCACTGCCGGACCAGCGTCCGGCGGGCAGGACCTCGCCGGTCGGCACGAACCACAAACCGGTGTCGCCGAACGGCGTCGTCGTAGCCGGCCGGGTTTCAGCGGGCGCCGGCGGAGGCGTCTGGCTCGCGGACTGGGCCAGGGCCGGCGCGGTGAGGAACAGGCAGACGACGCCGACTGCCAAAGCTCGCACTGCGTGTCTCATGACGAGTCGTCTCTCAATGCTGACGAACTGCCGGAATGATGCCCGTGCTCGCGCCGTGGACTCGATGGGCCATGGTAACGGCGGCCCGGCACCGACGTCAATGGATCGGGCCTATTCTCGGGCTTCGGTGGGCGGGGCCACCTCATCGGTTCGCTTCTTGCCGAACACCCACGCGATGAGGATGCTCACCGCGTAGAGCATCAGCATCGGCGCGGCGACCAGGCACTGCGACACCACGTCGGGTCCCGGCGTGATGATCGCGGCGACGATGAAGATGATCAGGATCGCGTACTTCGTGTAGCGGAACAGCATCCGGCCCGACACGACGCCCATGCGCGCCAGGAAGAACACGAGCGTTGGCATCTGGAACACGCCGCCCATCGCCAGCATCAGCTTCGAGTAGAGCGAGAAGGCCGGCGCGATGCGCGGCATGAACTCCACGTAGTCGGTATTGAAGCTGGCGAAGAACCGCCAGGCGAAGGGGAACACCAGGTAATGCGAGAAGGCCGCCCCCGAGACGAAGAAGAACGACGACAGCATGACGAACGGGATGGCGTACCGCTTCTCGTGCTGGTAGAGGCCCGGCGCGATGAACAGCCAGAGCTGCCAGATGACGACGGGCGCGGCCAACACGGTGCCGGCGAGCGCGGAGATCTTGAGGTAGAGCAGGAACGCTTCGGCCGGCTCGGTGTAGACCAGCTTGCCGCCGGGCGGCAGCGCCGCCTGCAGCGGCTTCATGATGAAGTCGAAGACATGGGAGCTGAAGGCGAATGCCACCAGGAACCCGACCAGCACCGCGACGGCCGAGATCGTCAGCCTCGTGCGGAGCTCGTCGAGGTGCTCCAGGAACGACATCCGCGCTTCGCTGTCACGCGGTCGTTTCGCCACGGTCCTCCGCCGTTCTCGCCGGCGTCGACCGCCGGCCGCTTCGTCAGTCCGCCTGGTTCCGGCGCCGGCCGAACACCCAGGCGATGCCGATGCTCACGCCGTACAGCCCCAGGATCGGCACGGCCAGCAGCACCTGCGACACCGCGTCGGGCGGCGTCAGGATCGCCCCGACGATGAAGGCGAGCAGCGTCGCGATGCGGGCCTGCCGGATGAGCGTGTGGTGCGTGATCAAGCCGGCGCGCGCCAGGAAGAAGACCACCGTCGGCATCTGGAACACGAGGCCGAACGCCAGCACCATCTTCGCATACAGCGAGAAGGTCGGCGCGATGCGCGGCAGGAACTGCATGTAGTCGGTCGCGTAGCTGGCGAAGAACCGCCACGCCCACGGGAACACCAGGAAGTGGGCGAAGCTCGCGCCGAGCAGGAACAGCAGGGTCGTGAAGAAGACGAACGCGACGGCCATCCGGCGCGCGTGGGCGCCCAGGCGGTGCGCCACCAGACCCCAGACCTGCCACAGCAGGTACGGCGACGCCACGACGGCGCCGACCAGCGCGGCGACCTTCAGCTCCAGCATGAAGGCCTCGGCCGGGTCCGTGTAGATGAGGTGCGAGCCCGCGGGCAGCACCGCGTCGAGCGGCTTCAGCACGAACTCCACGATGGGCGTGATGAACGCGAAGGCGACGAGGAAGCCGGCCACCAGGGCGAGCGCCATGCGCACGAGGCGGCGGCGGAGATCGTCGAGGCGGGCCAGCAGCGAGAGACCGGGCGCGTCGTCGTCGGCCCAGTCGTGCGCGCGGTTCGACACGCGCACCGACGGCCGGTCCCTCACGATCTCGGGAGGCTCGGAGCCGGACGGCGACATGCCCGCCTATGCGCCGGCACCAGGATCGCGCGGCACGGCGTCGGTCGGACGGGGCTCGGCGGGCTTGGGGGGCGCCTGTTGCTGTTGCTCGACGCGGATCTCCTCGTCGAGGGTCTGTCTGAGCTCGTTCGACGCGCGCTTGAACTCGGACAGGCTCTTACCGAGCGACCGGCCCAGCTCGGGCAGCTTGCGCGGCCCGAAGATGATCAGCGCAATCACGAAGATGATGATCAGCTCCGGCATGCCGATCGAGCCAAACATAGCGAACCGTTCCTTCTGGAGGAGCTCCCAACCCACGGACCCGGACGCCGCCGGACGGTGCACCCGGCCCAGAGGACGCACGGCCACCTGGGCCGGCCTTCGTGGCAGGGCCACCGAACACTCCGGCGAGCGCCGGCGCACACCCGCAAGTAACTGATCCCATTATAGAAACGGCTCCGGAGGCCGGTCAAGTGACGCGGCGCGTCTGCGTCCGGAACTCGTTGCCGGGACAGGGCTTATCTGTTACGATGCAATTATGCGCAGGTATCGCTGGCTCTCGGTCGGGGTGCTGACCGTGCTCGTTTCGGCGCTGGTGGGCGGGCTGCTCGGACGCCAGGCCCTGGCCGACGAGGACCAGGTCACCAAGGAGTACCGCGTCTTCACCGCCGCGCTCGCCGCGGTCGAGAACGACTACGCCGAGCCGGTGGACTCCACCCGGCTGGTGTACGGCGCCATCGATGGCATGCTGAAGACGCTGGATCCGCACTCGAACTTCATGGACCCGCGGACCTACGCGCAGATGCGCGAGCGCCAGGAAGGACACTACTACGGCCTCGGCATCAGCATCGTCGTCGTCAACGGCGACATCACCGTGATGAGCCTGTTCGAGGGCTCGCCCGCCTACAAGAAGGGCCTGCGCCGGGGCGACGTCATCGCGCGGATCGAAGGGCAGGACGCGCACGGCTGGACGAGCGATCAGGCCGTGCGGGCGCTGCGCGGCGAGAAGGGCACCAAGGTGCACATCTCGATCCGGCGCCCGGGGACCCCCGCGCTGATCGACCTCGACGTCGAGCGCGACGACGTGAACATCACGACGGTGCGCGGCGCGTTCATGATCGACCCGCAGACCGGGTACATCCGGCTGACCGAGTTCTCCGAGACCAGCAACCGCGAACTGGGCGACGCGCTCGCCAAGCTGACGAAGCAGGGGATGAAGCGGCTGGTCTTCGACCTGCGCGACAACCCCGGCGGCTCGCTCGACCAGGCCATCAAGATCGCCAACCGGTTCCTGCCGCGCGGCGACATGGTCGTCTTCACGCGCGGCCGCGTGCCGAACGCGGACGAGGACTACCGGGCCACCGAGACGTCGGAGTACACCGACCTGCCGCTCATCGTGCTGGTGGACCGCAACAGCGCCAGCGCATCCGAGATCGTGTCGGGCGCGCTGCAGGACCACGACCGCGCGCTCATCGTCGGCGAGCGCACCTTCGGCAAGGCGCTCGTGCAGTCGGTCTACCGCATCAGTGGCGGCGCGGGACTCGCCCTCACCACCGGGCGCTACTACACCCCCAGCGGGCGCATGATTCAGCGCCCGTGGGACGGCTCGTTCGACGAGTACTTCACCTACACGCTGAAGGACAACCAGGCGACCAGGCGCAACCCGGCCGACCTCAAGTACACCGACAGCGGCCGCAAGGTGTACGGCGGCGGCGGGATCGAGCCCGACCGCTACGTGCTCGGACCGGTCGAGGGCTTCGATCCGACCCGCTTCGGGCGGCTCCTCTACGCGCGGCAGGTCTTCGAGAAGTACGCCGAGCGCTACTCGGCCGAGGGCGACACCCGGCTCGGGGCGCAAGGCAAGAACCGCAAGATCGTGGCGCCGGGCTTCGTCGTGACCGACGCGATGATGGCCGACTTCAGGGCGTTCCTCCAGGAGGAGGGCGTCAAGATCGACGAGGAGTCGTTTGCGAAGGATCTGCCCTTCATCCGGGCCATGATCCGGTTCCAGATCGATCAGGCGCTGTTCGGCGTGGACGAGGCCCGCAAGCACCTGCTGGCGCAGGACCCGCAGGCGCAGGTGGCCCTGGGCCTGTTCGGCGAGGCCGAACGGCTCTCCCAGGCGGCGCTCGCGCGGGGCAGCCGGGGCGGCACCAGGCAGTAGCGAGCGCCTCGCGGAGACCACCGCAAGGGGTCGTATGGTGGCCCGGACGGTGCTAGATTTTGGGGTAAGGATTGGACTTGCCCCTAGGAATGGGCCCTGCTACACTGGCCACCGGTTACCGGCTCAACGGGGCGACCCTGCTTTGAAGCGGGGTGATCTGGGCCGGTCACCGGTCTGTTCGTTGCACCCACGCCCAGTGGCCGGCAGCTCTGCCGGTACTGGCGGGTCCTCGCTGTCCAGGTCGCGAGACGAGCGCGGTCGCACCGTCCTGGTCGCGGCGCTCCGCCTGAGGGCCGTGGTCGCTCTCCACAGCGTTCCCAGCCGCTCGTTGGTCGAGGTCGGTCGGGCCGAGACCGGGCGGCTGTCTTCGCGTACGCGCCAGATCCGCCGGCAGGCGTGAGCGGCGCGCGAAAGGTTCGCAAGGGTTCGAAGCATGCGGCTGCAACGTCTGGAACTCTCCGGGTTCAAGAGCTTTCCCGATCGATCCGAGCTGGCCTTCGATCGCGGCGTGACCGCCATCGTCGGACCGAACGGCTGCGGCAAGAGCAACCTCGTGGACGCCATCACGTGGGTGCTCGGCGAGCAGAGCGCGCGCAGCCTGCGCGGCGATCGGATGGAGGACGTGATCTTCGGCGGGAGCGACGCGCGCAAGCCGACCGCGGCCGCCGAGGTGAGGCTCAAGCTGACGGGCGTGAGCTCGGCGGCGCCCGCGCGGCTGTTCGGTCCGCCGGCCGCGGCGCGGCGTGCCGGGGACAACGGCCACGGGGCAGGCCCGGGAGCCGGCAACGGCCACGGCAACGGCCATGGCGTGGTGGCCGCGGCGCTCGACGGCCTCGGGCCCGGCGAGGGGGCGGGGGACGTGCTGGCGCCGCCGCCCGCGCGCGCCGACATCGACCTCGACGACGAGCCGACCGTCGTGCGCGACGTGGAGGTGGCCCGCCGGTTGTACCGGTCGGGGGAGAGCGAGTACCTGATCGACGGCGAGGTGTGCCGGCTCCGCGACGTGCACGATCTGCTGATGGACGCGGGCCTGGGCATCAAGGCCTACGCCGTGATCGAGCAGGGGAAGATCGGCCAGATCCTGAGCGCGCGGCCGACCGAACGCCGGCAGCTGATCGAGGAAGCGGCGGGCGTCACCAAGTACAAGAACCGCCGCCGCGTCGCCGAGCTGAAGCTCGAGGCGGCGCAGCAGAACCTCACGCGCATCGACGACATCGTCTACGAGGTGGAGAAGCAGCGCGGCGCGCTGAAGCGGCAGGCCGCCAAGGCCCGCCGGCACAGGCGGCTGCGCGACGAGCTGCGGCGCTGGGAGAAGGTGGTCTTCGCCCGGCGGTACCGCGTGCTGGCGGCGCAGATCGAGTCGGCGCGCACGCGGCTCGAGGACGCCCGCGCGCGGGAGTCGGCGGCGGCCGGGCACGTGGCGGAAGTCGAGGCCGGGGTCGAACGCCTGCGCCTCGAGCTCGCCGAGGCCGAGAGCCGGGCCACGGCGGCGCGCGAGGCGGCGCACGCGCGCGAGCTCGAGATCGACCGGCGCCAGCAGCAGATCGTGTTCGACCGGCAGCAAGCGGCGGCGCTCGGGACCGCGGGCGGGGAGCTGGCCGCGGAGCTCGCGACGCTCGAGG
>JAHECP010000215.1 GCA_024641665.1 Acidobacteriota bacterium | reverse complement strand
CGGCAGGCGCGGCTGCGGCCGGTCCTGTCGGGATCGCCGCGGCGGCCGCTTCCGCCGGAGCCGCAGGCGCGGCTTCAGCGGGCGCGGCGACCGCGGCCGCGGGCGCCGCCAGCCCTTCACGGTGCACCTCGAGGTCGTAGCTCCGGAACAGAGCGAGCGGATCGACGCCGGCCCGCTCGGCCATCGTGCCGATCGCGGCAGTCCAGAGGTCCGCGTATCGCTCGGCCGTCGTCGTCGCTGTACCCGCTCCGACCAGGCGATCGATCATCGTCTGCCGGATCTGGTCGGTGCTCGTCGGCTCGCCGGCTGCCGGCGCCGCCGCCTGCTCGGCTGCCAGGCGTTCCTGGAAGGCCCGCCCCTCCCGCGCGTTCATCTCGTCGGGCCCGAGGCGCAGCTCGTCGGCGAAGAACCCGTGGTGTTCGGTGTCCGCCAGCTTGACGGCGTAGCGCGCGGTGGGGATCGCCAGGTCACGCCCGGCGCTCGCGGCCTGGTCGTACGCCTCGGCGTCGCCGGTCAGCTCGGCGGCGACCTCGTGCGGGTCGAGTCCCTGGCTCTGCCAGTACGTCGTGAACGTGTCGACGGGCGCGTAGAGCGTCTCGACCGGCCCGTCCTTGGTGGCCTGCTCGAGGAAGGCCTGCGCGGCTTCGGGCATTCGCTGCACGGTCTTCGACTGCGCGACGCCCTCGCCCAGCGCCGTGAAGAATGTTTGCGCCTGGGTGGCCCGCCCAGCCCGGCCGAGGTCCTGCGCGAAGCTCAGTGCCGGGCCCGGCAAGACGCCGAGCGCGAAGCTCTGGAGCGCCCCCACCCCTTCCCGAGCCAGATCCGCCGCGATATCGCTGGGCGTGCGGTGGGCGATCGGCTGCCCCGACACGGCCTTCCCCAGCTCGCCGGCGAGGATCGTGACCGCGCGCTGGGTCACTTCCTGGGCGGTCTCGGCCGTCAGTGTCGTGCCGTACGTCTTCACCAGCTCGCCGAGTGCCGCTCGCACGGTGGGCGACCGTAGGGCCTGCCGGATCGTGCCGCGGATCGCGCCGCCGGTCAGGTTGCGGAGCCCGGGGATCGAGCGCAGTAGGTACTCCTGCGCCCCGGCCTCGATGGGCGCGTTGATCGCGCCCGTGACGAGCGCGGCCGCCTTGGCCACGTTGGGATCGAGCGGCCGGCCGAATTCGTCGCGGAACCCGAGGTACTCCTCGTACGCGCCGCCGGCCTCCTGCTCGAAGGTCGACTTGAGCACGCCGTAGAAGATGCCCGCCGTTGCACCGTAGCTCGCCGCGGCCACGGCGCCGCCGGCGGTGCCGACGCCAGGGAGCAGGCTCCCGCCGACCGCGCCGACGGGCGCGAGTTCGGCCGCGCCGACCAAGCCGTACTGGAAGACCGGGACCTGGTTGGCCAGGAGCGACCCGGCGCCGGTGATGGCCTTGCGCCACCAGGCACCGCGCGTGCCCAGCTCGCCAGCGAGGTCGGCGTGGTAGCTGGCCGCGTTCAGCTCGTCGCGTTCCTGCGGCGTGAGGTCCCGAAAGATGCTCTGGTAGCGCAGGCGCGCGGCCTTCATCTGGTTGGCCGTCTGCGTGAACGCCCGGGCGGGCGGATTCGTGAGCATCCACTCGAGGAAGCCGAGCTGCTCGAGATCATCCTTGGCGACGGCCGCATTCGACGGCTCGGCGAGCCAGCCAGCGAGCGTCGGCGTCTGCGTCTGGATCTGCCGATACGGCTGATCAACCGCGGCCCGACGTGTCCACTCCTCCAGGTTCTGCTCGATCAGCCGAGAGGGAACGCCGAAACGTCCGGCGAGACGACGGGCCGTCGCCGCACGCTCGGCCGTCGTCTTGTCCGCGAGCAGCAGCGACCGTCGAAGGCGCTGCTCGTCCGCACGACGCCACTCCTGAAGAAGCGCCCGTGCCTCGTCCCGGATGGACGTCGGCTTCTTCGCTGCCGGCGGGTCGACAGGAATCGCAGGGGCGACCGCCTGATCCTGGAGGTCGTTCGGCATGACTACCGCTGTCGTTTGATGAGCAGCTCGAGATAGACGTCAAGGAGACTGGCGTCGGTCACGGGCCGGCCCTCCGCGCGCAGCTCCTCCTCCAGGGTCTTGCGTCGTCAGGCGAGATGTCGTCGACCGTGATGTCCTGGAACGTCCGCTCGGGCCGGTCGAAGAATCCGCGCTGGCCCGTCGGCACGAATGCCACCCACCACGGGGCGCCGCCCGGCAGCAAGGCGCGTGCGCGTCCGGGCACTGCCGGCTCGTGGGCGGCGGCCAGGAGGTGTTCGAGGGCGTTCTGGATCTCAGTGTTCGTGACCTTGACGCCCTGATCCTGCATCGCCCGTAGTCGCCGATCGAGCATGCGTCCCAGTTGTCCGACCAGGGCCGGGTACCGCTTGTCCTTGTCGTCGATGCCGTACAGCGCGAGCGTACCCTTGAGGATCTGGTCTTTCGTCTGAAAGTCAGCGAGGTCGCGATCGGCCTTCTCACGACGGCCCTTGCGGATGTCGGCCTGCAGCTCGCTGAGTTTCTTGAACTGCTCATCGGCGAGCCGCGCCCGGCCCGGAGCACGCGGAGACGGTTGGTTGCCTTCATTAAGAAGAAATGTATATAACAGAGTAATGTTTGTCAATAAATATTATTAGTTCTTTGTAAATGATTGACCGCGTTAAACTTGCGTGCTACGGTCCCGCTGTGCCTTTGTTCGGAGAGAACTTGAAACGGCTGCGGCAGGAACACGGCCTCACGCAGGAAGCCCTAGCCGAGCGACTGGGGTTTCGGCGGCCGGGACCGGTCGCCCTGCAAGAGACCAAGCACAAAGCAAGGGTGCCCCTGCCAAGGACCATCCGGCGGTACGCCGCTGCGCTCGGCATCGCACCAGCAGAGCTGATGAAGGGTGTGGTGACCGAATACGACCGACTGCGCGAGGAGAAGTCGGTCCCGAACGCGCGAACGAAACCGAGGCCCAGGCCGCACCGCGCGGCCCAGAGTTAACCAGGCCGGCGATGGGCCTCAGCACCGCCGGCCTCGGGCAGTCGCCCGCGTCGCCCGTCTGAGCGAGTACGTTCCCTTTTGGCGGCCCTGTGTCTGCGGTCTCCGGAAGCGCTGCTATCCGCCCGCGTGTCCGCTGCTGCGTGGACAGAACAAGGCGCTGTTCAGCCGAACGACGTTTTCCGAGCTGGAGAGCCAGCCATGAGCCGGGCAACACGGGAGTTGTTGTGGAGCCTTGCTACCGCCGTGCTGGCGCTTGTCCTCGCTGGTTCTTTGACCAATGGACGAGCGGAGCGCGCTCGCATGGCCGCGTGGACGGCGTTTGAATTGGGAGACTGCAACGAATATGCCGCGGTTCTGGAACACAAACCGTATGACGAGGCGAAATGCACGCCGATGCTAGTCGAACGCGACCGCCTCGCGGTACAGGCGGCCGCTGCAGTCGGGGGACCGACCGCTGGCGAATGGATCCTTCTGGTGGCCGCAAGCCTGCTCGGGGTTACGCTGTTCAGGCTACTTCTGCGAGTCGTTCAACATCTTGGGCTCAACGCCCTTGATCCCATCCGTCGGTTTGCTCACTGGGTCGAGGTCTCGCTCGTCAGTGGGGTTGTCTTGCTGGCCTTTGGCGGTGCCGGGTTGCTGGGCCACGAAGAATCGGGGGTAGACCGGTATTTGTTCACCCTGGGCGCTGCTGTGACCTTGATCGCGTCACTCATCTGGCATCGGCGCCGTCATGCCCCGTAAAGGCCGTCGCCACGCCGTCGAGCGTGGCATCTCCCGCGACGAGAGCGGGTACGCGGTCCGTGTGTCCGTCGGCTCAGGTCGAGCCCGTCGGGCTCAGGAGCGCCGGTTTCCCCTGACGGTGGACCTGCCCTTCCTCCGGGCCCAGCGCGCCCAGCTCGAAGCCGAGCTGCGCGAGACCGTCCAACAGCAGGACCGAGGACCCGCCGTACGTGGGACGTGGCGCGGTGACGTCCGGACGTACCTCGCGCGCGTGCGTGGTCGCTTGGACCCAGAGACGTTCCGGAGCCGGGTCTCTGAGCTGCGCGCGTGGACCGGGTTCTTCGAGGACCGCGCACGCCACCAGCTCCGAGGCCTGGACCTCGAGCGCGCGATCGGCGCGTGGCGTCAGGCGGGCGTCAGTCCGAAGACGATCCTGAATCGGGTCGGGACGCTGAAGCACGTCTTCCGCGTCCTCGATGGCCGCCGGGCGCGAACACCGGCCGACGACCTGCTGTTGCCGAAGCCGGCGGCCGTCCGTCCGCGCGTCGTCGATCCCTCCGTGATCCGAACGGTCATCGCGCGGCTCATCAAGCAAGAGCGCCAGGGCAAGCTCCGGAACGCCAAGACCCGGGCGCGCTTCCTGGTTCGGGTGACGACCGGGCAGCGGCCCACCCAGATCATGGCGACGCGGCCCCGCGATGTGGACCTTGAGCGGCGCGTCTGGCGCGTCCCGCCGGCGAAAGGCGGCGACGCCATCCCGCTCTACCTGAACGACGACATGCTGGTGGCTTGGCGCCTCTTCGTCGCGGCGAAGGCCTGGGGCCGGTTCGACACCAGCGCCCAGGCGCGCGTGCTGCACCGGGCCAGCTGGCCGGAGGACATCCGCATCTACAACGCGCGCCACAGTGTCGGGATCGGGTTCAGCGAGCGGGGCGAGGACCTGGCGGACATCCAAGCCTGGATGGGGCACCGGCGAATCCAGACGACACGGGAGTTCTACGTGCCGGCGCTGTTCTCGAGGCTCAAGGCAATGAGCGAGCGGGCCGACAAATGCCTCGGGCTCAGTTCCCGGGGAGCACGGTTCGCGGGCGCGCCACCCAACCGAGGCGTGCTCGGGCCAAGCCGGCGTCAACCGGCAGATCCAACACCACTGGAAAAGGGCACCGGGGGACATACCTAGGAAAGGTGGCCGACCATGGCAGAAGAGACCGTGTTCCTCAGTGAAGGTGGAATGTTCGTGTCCATTTCCCGAGTGAGTCTCGGAGGGACCACGTACGCCACAGCGAACATCACATCGGTCTCAAAGCGTGTGCGCCCTGCTCGAAGGGGGTGCGCGACGATCCTCGTCGTCCTCGGCACACTGATGGCCCTGGCGTCCCTTGATGCTCTAACGAGCAACATTTCGTCAGGCCTCGGAGCCCTTCTCATCAGTGGGATTATTCTCGGGCTCGGAGTTCTGTGGTACCGATCGCTCAAGCCGACCTATCTTCTTGTGTTTGCGTCCTCCTCAGGCGAGACCGAAGCCATGAGCTCACAGGACGAAGCTCTGATCGATCGGGTGGTGAGCGCCGTCAACGAAGCCATCGTCGCGCGGGGCTGAGCGGACATCCAGGCCTGGATGGGGCACCGGAGGATTCAGACCACGCGGAGTTTCTATGTGCCCGTGCTCTTCTCGCGGTTGAAAGCGATGAGCGAACGGGCCGACAAGCGGCTCGGACTTAGGTCGCGGGGGGCACGGTTTGCCCGCACCTCTGGAGTGACGAGCTGAGTCGGCCAGTTCGAAGTGGCCGCTGGGGGGCAAACCACGGAATTGAGACAAGACGATGGAGTGGATAAGAGGGGCCCTGAGCCCTGGCTGGGTGGGATCGGCGATCAGTCTTACTGGCCTGCTCGTCGGACTGATTAGCATCGTCGCGGCGCTGCTCATCTATCGAGCGTCCCGCGTCGGTGGTAGGCTGGCGTATCAGCGACACTGTGCCGTCCGCATCTCGAGCACACTTCGGGAGGTGTCGGGGGACGTCGAGATTCGCTTTCGTGGCCGTCGCGTCCCACACCTGACGAAGACGCTCCTGGTCATCTGGAATTCTGGGAAGGCGACAATCCGTGGGCGCGATATCGTGTCTGATGATCCTGTCCAGTTCGCCTTTCCCAACGGTTCAGAGATCCTGCATGCTAGGCTGCTGAAGGCGACTCGGCCGCACATCAAGTTCGAAGTAACCCGTCGCGCCGATGTAAACAACGCGGTTACGTGCTCCTTCGACTACCTGGACCCCAGGGATGGAGCCGCCATCGAGATCCTCCATACCAGCGTGGAGAGGTACCCTCTAGCTTCCGGGACGATCCGAGGTGTGCCGACTGGGATCTGTGACGCGGGTCGCGTACTTCAAATGGGTTTACATGGTAGGTCGCTCATCCGGTTCTATTGGTTTCCGATCGTACTCGCTTGGCTTGGGCTGCTGTTGGTAATGGGCTCGATGATGACCTACGTACGGCTCGTCCAGGGTGGCCCACCTCGGCCTGGCGACATCGTCCTCTTGCTGTACATCGCCGCATTTGCGGGCCTCCTGTTGACGGCGCCAGCTCTGTACGTGTTGGGGGTCCTTCGTCGGAGGTTTCCCAAGAGCCTCTCGTTAGAGGACCTCGAGGACTAGAGGGAGGCGCGCAGCAGGCGAGGAGGACACGCGGCCAGATGGGCACGCCCCGTGGGCACGCCCTGAAAGTCCCAAGATGTGAGCGACTTCGGTCTGTGCCTGACGGGTCGACTCCCAGGCGCTTCCGCCACCCTTCGCTCACGCTTGCCAACCTGAGCGTGAGCTACGGGTGGCAAGCCACGCGAAGGGTGTCCACCGTAGCGGCGCAGCGGCGAAGGTGGACCGATCACCGCAGCACGGCCAGGAACGCCCCGGTGTCGCCGAGGTGCTCGAAGACGTGCTGCGCGCCGCTCGCCGCGAGGGCGGCGGTGTCGTAGCCGCCGGTCGCGACCCCAATCGCGCGGGCGCCCCACGCCAGCGCGCACGCCACATCGAGCGGCGTGTCGCCGACGACGAAGATACGGTCGGAGGGGAAGGGCCCGGCGCCGGCCGCCTCGGCGCGATCGCGCGCGATCGGCAGCAGCGCGGTGCGGTCGAGATGGTCGTCGCCGAACGCACCGTACCGAAAGTAGTCCCACAGGCCGAAGTAGTCGAGCTTCAGTCGCGCGCCCTCCGCGAAATTGCCGGTCAAGAGCGACAGGAACACGTCGTCCCGGCGGACGAGCGCGTCGACGAGCGGTCGGACGCCGGGCATGAGGGCCTTGCCGTCGGCGGGCCGCGCCATTTCCTCCCTGAGCAGGCGGCAGTACTCGGTGCGGAACCGGCCGACCGTGTCCTCGTCTTCGTCGAGGCGCCGGCCGATGCGGCGCAGGCCTTCGGCGAGGATGGCCGGGTCGGTCCGACCGGCCATGGGGATGCCCGCGAACCCGTCCGGCGCGCCGAAGAGCGCCTCGAAGGCGCGCGTCATGGCGCGCTGGCCGGCCCCGCCCGTCAGCAGGAGCGTGGCGTCGATGTCGAAGAGCACGAGCCGCTGCATGAAGCGCCTCTCTGCGCGCGTCGCGCCGCCGGCCGGCCGCCGGCTGGCGGCCGGTCCCCGACCGATATAAGATCGCCCTCTCGACCGTCAGAGCCAGCGAGGAGGAGTCGATGCGCGCAACCAGTCTGTACGCCGCCGGGCTCGTGTTCGCGGCCGCGGCCGCCGTCGCGGCGGCCGCGCCTCAGAGCGCCATTATCAGGGCCCATGCCGACATCACGGGCGAGGGCATCACCGGCACCGCGGACTTCCGCGAGGTCGCCTCGGAGGTGATGGGGGCGACCGATCCAGCCTACCCCACCGGCACGGTGGCGGTGGAGATCATGATCAGGGTGAAGGGCCTGACGCCGGGCGTCCACGGCGTCCACATCCACGAGACCGGCGCGTGCGCGCCGACGTTCGGCGCCGCCGGCGGGCACTTCGATCCGGGCCCGCACGGCATGAGCGACCCGGACGCCAATCACCCGTTCCACATGGGCGACCTGCCGAACCTCGTCGCCAACGCGCAGGGCGAAGCCGCCTTCACGGTGCGCACCACGCGCATCACCCTGTCACCCGGCCCTACGTCGATCTTCGACGCGGACGGATCGGCGATCATCATCCACGGCAACCCCGATCAGGGCATCACGGGCGCGCCCAGGTCCGGCGTCAGCGGCGGCCCCAGGGTGGCCTGCGGCGTCATCACCCGGACCGACTAGCTCCGCCCCCACCACCTTCGCCCGGCGCGGGCGGCGGCGAGCACGCCGCTCGACGGGTCGAGCGCCAGACGCCGCCCGCCGACCATCCGGGCGAACCCGGCGTCCTCGGTCACCGCGATGACCGTAAGCCTCCGGGCCCCGGCGAGCCGGACGATATCGGCGGCCAGGGCGGACGCGGCGCCGGCGGGCACCATCGCCGTCGGGTGCTCGAGCACGAGCAGCTCGGGGCCGAGCGCGACGGCGCGCGCGAGGTGCACACGCGCCTGGACCTCCGGCGCGG
>JAHECP010000052.1 GCA_024641665.1 Acidobacteriota bacterium | reverse complement strand
GGGCGCGTCGGCCGTGGCCCGCGCCCAGCTGCGGCTGCACACGCGCACGCCGCGCGGCCGCATCGCGCTCATCATGCCGTTGCTCTTTACCGCCGTCTTCTCGGTGCCGACCCTGCTCGGGCGCGCGGGTTCGCCGTTCCATCTGTCGGGCGTGCCGCCGAGCGCGGTGCTCGGCCTGGTCGCGGCGGCGTTCTCGCTGCTCGCGGTGGGCCCCATCGCGCTGAACCAGTTCTCGAGCGCGGGCGGGGGCCTCACGCTGGAGATGCTCTCGCCGCTCGCCGATCGCGACCTCATCGTCGGCAACGCGGCCGGCCTGGCGGCCGCCACGATGACGCCCGTGCTCGCCTGCCAGCTGCTGCTCATCGTCCTGTTCCCCGGCACGCCGCCGGGCCTGGCGCTGGCGCCGCCGCTCGCGGCGCTCGCCGCGTGCCTGGCCACCGCGCCGGTCTGGGCCGTGCTCTCGGCGGTGTTCCCGCGTACCGCCGACCTCAACAGCATCAGCCGGAGCGGCAATCCGCACGGCCTGGCGAGCCTGCTGGGCACCCTCGCGACCGCGATCGCGCTGGCGCCGGCGGTCGGTCTGGGGGTGGGGGCGGCGTGGGGGCTCGGATGGCCCAACCTGGCCGCGCCGCTGGTGCTGGCGTGGTGCGGGCTCGCCTGGCTGATCGGCCGGGCGCTGGTGCCGCCGGCCGTCGCCACCTGGCGCGCGCGGCGCGAGAACCTCGCGCTGGTGGCGATGGGCAGGTGACGCCAGGAATGTCGAATGCCGAATGCTGAATGCCGAATGCTGAATGCCGAATGTTGAAGGCGGAATGTCGAACGCTCGTGCTCGTTACCTGCGCTCGAAGCCCTTCATTCGACATTCGACATTCGACATTCAGCATTCCGCTGTGATCACCCGGCCCGTTCCGCCCACCACCAGGCGCCCACGGCGGTGAGCAGGAGGCCCGTGCCGCCGATGTAGGCGGGCAGCTGCGCGGTAACCTGACGGGCGGCGACGCGCAGGCCTTCGCTGAGGAGCTGCGAGGTGTCACGCCCCACCGCGGTGAGGCCGGTCAGGTTGAAGAGCATCCCCACGCCGGTCGCCACCAGCACCGCGGCCGCCACCATCGCCAGGTTGAAGACCCGATCGACGCGCTGCTCCGAGCGCCAGCGCTCGCGCCGGAGCCGCGTGGTGACCGCCGCCGTGAAGCGCGGCGGCGCCGCCGGCGTCTCGGCTGCCGCCAGCGCGGAGTCGATGCGCCGCGCGAGCGCGACGGCCGACGCACACCGCAGACACCCGGCGAGGTGCTCGGCCGCAGCCGGCGACGGCTCCATCTCGCCGGCGGCCACCGGCTCGACGATCGCGTCGAACTCCTCGCAGGTCATGCCTTCTCCAGGATGCGCCGGAGCTGGCGCTTCGCGCGGAACAGGTGCGTCTTCACCGTGCCGAGCGGCAGGTCGAACGCCTCGGCGAGCGCCTCGTACTGCACGCCCTTCAGGTAGTGCGCGGCGACGAGCATCCGGTCGCGGTCGGAGAGCTGCGCCATGGCCTTGTCCAGCCGATCGCGGAACTCCAGGTCGCGGAACGCGCGGTCGGCGGCGCCGGGCTCGCGCACCCGACGGCCCCGGGCGTCGGTCTCGTCGAGCGAGGCGGCCGGACGGCGGCGCGCCCGCTCCTCGGCGCAGACGTTCGCCACGATCCGGTAGATCCAGGTCCCGAGCCGCGCCTGCCCGCGGAAGTACGGCAGACCCCGGTACACCCGGACGAACACCTCCTGCGCCAGATCCTCCACCCGCTGCCGGTCGGCGACGAGCCGGCCGATCAAGCCGAACACCTGGCGCTCGTGCCGCTCCACCAGCGCAGCGAACGCGGACTCGTCACCCGCCCGCGAGCGCTCGACGAGCTGTTCGTCGGAGAGATCCGTCATCCGCTGTTCCTGGTTAGACCGCCGCGCCGGGGTGATTGTTTCAGCCGGCGCAGGTTGAAACAATCGGCTGACGGCTCCAGTCTAATCTGACAGGTCGAACGGCCAGGAGGCTGCCTTGAACGATTTCTTCGTGCTCGTGATGGCCATTCCCCTCGTGATCATCATCGGCGGCCTCATCATGGGCGCGATGGCGCTCCACCACCACGCGCAGCTCAAGCAGCTCGCCTACCGGGAGCGCATTGCGATGATCGAGCGCGGGCTGGTGCCCCCACCCGAGGTGGATCCGAACCAGTTCGAGCGGACGATGAGCCAGGCGAGCTCCATCCACGACGTGGAGCTCTACGGGTCCAACCCGTCGGTGCGGTACCGGTCGGGAGGCGTCCTCCTCATCGGCATCGGCCTCGGCGTCCTCCTGATCGTCAGCTTCGCCGGCGAGGCGCCGGGGGCCGGGGTCGGCGTCGGCGGCGCGATCATGGTGGTGGGCGCGGCGCTCCTCCTGAACGCGTACATGATGCGGAACGACCGCCCGCTCCCCGTCCCGCCGCCGCGGGAACCCGCGCCGCCGAAGGACGAACCCTAATCATTGCCGATTGCCAATTGCCAATTGCCGATTGAAGAGCTTCGGATCGCGCTGGCTTTGCCCGTCACCCGCCACGGCGTGACGCTATGCCTTTCAACTGGCAATCGGCAACAAGCAATCGGCAATGACCTATTCGAGCGGCGGCGCCGCGGGCATCGAGTCGGGCCGGTCGCCGCGCTGCCGCGCGCAGGCCGCCGCCACCTCGACCCCGAAGAGCAGGATCATGGCCGACGTGTAGATCCAGACCAGGAAGACGACGACGGCCGCGATCGAGCCGTGCACCATGCGCAGGCGCGAGAGGTCGCGCACGTACCAGGAGAAGATCGACAGCGCCGCCTGCCACAGCAGCCCCGTCAGGATCGCGCCCTCCCAAACGTCGCGGAACCGCACCTTCGCGTTCGGCACGAAGTAGAACACGAGGCCCACGACGAAGATCAGCAGCACCAGGCTGGCCGACGTGAGCAGCAGGCGGACGACGGCGTGTGCGCCGGGCGCGTGCGAGATGACCGTGACGAACCACGACGACTCGACGAGGTTGAGCGCGCTGACCATGACGAGCGCCGCGAGCAGCAGCACGCCCGCCGCCACCAGCATGAGGAACGACACCAGCTTGTGCCGGAAGAAGGTGCGGTGCTGCTCGACGCCCCAGGCGTGGTTGACCGCCGAGCTGACCGCGCCGAACACGCCCATCGCGGCCCAGATCATCACCAGCGAGCCCGCGACGCCGAGGCGCACGCTCGACGCCGCCAGCGCCTCGAGCTGCGAGCTGATGAAGCCGAACTGCCGCGGAAAGTACTGGAAGACGAACCGCAGGATCTCCGCGCGGTCGGCGCCCTCCGCGGACACCGACCCGAGGGCCGACAGCGCCAGCAACAGGAAGGGAAACAGCGACAGCAGCGCGTAGTACGCGATCGACGACGCGTAGGTGAGGCTGTCGCCGGTCAGGAACCCGGACGCGCCCCGCACGATCGCGCGGCCGAACAGGCGCACCTCGCCCGTCAGTCGCGAGGTGAGCGGCCGCGACCGCGCCGGCGCGCGATCGCGGCCCGCCGCGCGCAAATCGGAACCGGCCACAGGGGGGCCTCGCCGGCTACGCGTCCTTGCCCGGGCCGACGAGCTCGTGCACGTTCTGCTTGATGTCGTCCCTGGTGCGCTGCACCACGCCGCGCGCCTTGTCGTAGGCCTCGCGGCCCTTGTCCATCACCTGGCCGACCTTCTCGCGTCCCTGTTGCAGCGATTCATTGGCCGTCTCGCGGGCCTTCTTCGCACGGGCCGCCAGGTCGTCGCGGACCTCCCTTCCCGATTTCGGCGCCAGCAGCAGCGCCGCGGCCGCGCCGACCGCGGCGCCCAGCAGCAGGCCCACGACGAGCAGGCCCACCCCGCCGCGGCGCTCGTCCGGTTCGTTGTCGTAAGGCATGTGTATCCTCCTGACCTCGGGAATATCCTGCCGTTCCAGAACGCCGCCGGGCAGGCGCCGGCCCGTGGCGGCCGCCACGTGGCTCCGGCGCCACACCGGCGGTGTGGCAAAACGGCCCCTCAGCGTGCCACGCGGCCGGCGCCCTCCCAGGGCGACGGGCCGCCGGTCAGCTCGTTGAGCGTGTGCCAGCTCTCGTCGGCGGCCGCGCGCGCCTTCTCGACCGTCCGCTTCGCGCGCCGCACTTCCGTGACGAAATCGTCGATCCGGGGCTCCAGCTGCTCGCGGAACCGGCGTCCGCCCGCCGTCAGGTAGAGGTAGCCCCAGAGACCGCCGGCGATCGCGCCCAGCAGCGTCGCCAGCACGACCTTCGACCGCTCGTCCACGCCAGCCTCCTCCCCTGCTGCGTCTACAAACAACGTACCAGCCCGCGCCGCCGCCTACGACCCGGACCGGGAGTACGTCTCCGCCCGGCCGTTGGCCGCCCGCCGCTGCTGCCTGGTCGGGTCGCGAATCTCGTACTTCTTCATCTTGCTGTACAAGGTCGGGCGGTAGAGCCCCAGCATCTGCGCCGCTTCCTGCTTGTTCCAGCCCGTGCGCTCCAGCGTCTGCTGGATCGTCATCTTCTCGATCTCGGCCAGCGTCCGGTGCGGCGGCACGACGAAGCCCTCGGGCGGCGCCGCCGGCGCGTCGCGAATCGACTCGGGCAGATCGTTTACCGTGATCTCCGAGCCCTTGGCGACCAGCACGCCCCGCTCGATCGCGTTCTCGAGCTCCCGCACGTTGCCCGGCCACGGGTGCCGCAGCAGCAGGTGGTACGCCGCCGGCGCGATCCCCTTCACGTTGCGCTCGTGCCGGTCCCGGTACTTCGCCAGGAAGTGCTCGCAGAGCAGCGGGATGTCCTCGGTCCGCTCGCGGAGCGGCGGCACGCGCAGCGCAATCGTGTTGATCCGGAAGTAGAGATCCTCCCGGAACCGTCCCTCCTGCAGCGCCAGCTTGATGTCGGCGTTGGTCGCGCAGATCAGCCGGAAGTCCACCCGCACCACGCGATCGCTCCCGATCGGCCGGTACTCGCGCTCCTGCAGCACCCGCAGCAGCTTGGTTTGCAGGTAGGTCGGCATCTCCGCGATCTCGTCGAGCAGGAGCGATCCGCCCTCCGCCATCTCGAAGAGCCCCTCCCGATCGGTCAGCGCGCCCGTGAACGCGCCCTTGCGATAGCCGAACAGCTCCGACTCGATCAGGTCCTTGGGGATGGCCGCGCAGTTGATCTTGATGAACGGCCGGCGCGCGCGCTTGCTGTTGGCGTGCAGCGCGTTCGCAATCAACTCCTTGCCCGTCCCGTTCTCCCCGCCGATGAGCACGTTGGCGTCGCTCGCGGCCACGCTCTGCACCAGCTCGAGCACCTCGTGCATCTTCCGGCTCTTGCCGACGATGTTGCCGTACTGGAAGCGGTCCTCGAGCTGCCGCTTGAGCGCCTCGTTCTCGCCCACGAGCTGCCGGCGCTCGAGCGCCCGCTCCACCCAGGTCAGCAACGCGCCGGGGTCGACCGGCTTCTCCATGAAGCTGTGCGCGCCCGCCCGCATCGCCTCCACGGCCTTGGGCACGGTCGCATGGCCCGTGAGGACGATCACCTCCACCTCGGGGTCGATCTGCTTGAACTGCCTGAGCAGCTCCAGGCCGTCGGCGTCGGGCAGCATCAGGTCCACGATGACGACGTCGTGCCGCCCCACCGCGAACAGCTCGCGCCCCGCCTCGCCCGACGACGCCGTGTCCACCTCGTCGCCGGCCTGGCCGAGCAGTGTCGACAGCAGCTCCGTCATCGCCGGCTCATCGTCCACAGCCAGGACGCGCGGGCGGCGGTTGGGCATGAAGATCACCCCGGCGCGACCATCGCGCCACAGAACTTGGTTCGTCTGATCAGTATACAACCGTCGAGGTTGACGTTGAAATCGAGACAGGTGTCTTGATACGAGACAGGCCGGAACGCCTCAGTCGGCGAAGCCTTCCTGCCCGATGAGCGGCACGAACACGCAGCCTTCGCGGGTTTCCCTGGTGAACCCGGACGCCGTCCGCGTTTCCACGACGAGCTCCTGGTAGCCGCTCGAGCCCACCGGGATGACCAGCCGCCCGCCCTCCGCCAGCTGATCGCGAAGCGGGACCGGCACGGCGGGCGCGGCGGCCGTGACGATGACGCCCTGGTAGGGCCGGCCGTCGGGAAACCCGACCGAGCCGTCGCCGACGACGACCCTGACGTGGCCGAAGCCCAGGCGGTCCAGCGTCGCGCGGGCCCGCTCGGCGAGTCGCGGGTGGCGCTCGATCGTGATCACCTCGCGGCAGAGCACGGCCAGCACGGCGGCCTGGTAGCCCGAGCCGGTCCCCACCTCGAGCACGTGATCGCCCGGCTGGGGGTCGAGCGCCGCCGTCATCACCGCGACCATGTAGGGCTGGGAAATCGTCTGGCCGTCGCCGATCGGCAGCGGCCGATCCTCGTAGGCCGCGTCGCGGCCGACGCCGGGCACGAACAGATGACGCGGGACCTGTCGCATCGCGGCGACGACCCGCGGATGCCGCAGGCCGCGCTGGACGATCTGCGTCTCGACCATCGCCGCCCGGAGCGCCCGGTCGAGGGGCCCGTCCAGGTCGGGGGACCACATCCTGATCATTGTACGGCGATTCGGCGGTGCGGCGCGCCCGGCGGCCGCCGGCGGTTGCCCGTACGCGCCGGGCGCCGCGGGCAACCTCGCCACCGACGACCTGATCTACATGCTGGACGGCCTGGGTCTGGAGACCGGCGTGGACCTCGACGCCCTGTCGGAGGCCTCGCGCTTCATCGCCGCCCGCCTCGACCACCCACTGCCCTCGCGCTACGCCCAGGCGCGGGGGGCCGCCCGCCGGCCGTAGCGGGCCTCGGGGCCTGCTGCCACCGGATGCAACGCTGCAACATCCCAAGCTCCGCCACGAAGATGGCGCGGTCCTTGCTTTCTTGCCCGTGAACGGCCGCCCGTGAGAGGCCCGGATGTTCTGCGGCTGCAACGTGTTGCAGCCCGTGCAACAACCGCGGTCCAGAGCGGCCTGGCGGAATCCCGGAAGCCAGGGGCCCGTCGCCATGCAACCCGAGCGAGACCAGGCGTTCTTCGAGACCATCCTCAGCTCCATCGCGGACGGCGTGTTCACGGTCGACCGCGACTGGCGGATTACGTCGTTCAACCGGGCGGCGGAGCGGATCACGGGCGTGCCCGCCGAGCAGGCGATCGGCCGGCGCTGCTCGGACGTGTTCCATGCGGACATCTGCGAGCGGGGCTGCGCGCTGCGCCAGACGCTCGAGACCAACCGCAACTTGATCGAGGTGCCGGCGCGGATCCTGTCCAGCCCCGGGCGGTCGGTGCCGATCAGCGTGAGCACCGCCGTGCTCCGCGACGGGTCCGGCACCCTGCTCGGCGCCGTCGAGACCTTCCGCGATCTGTCGGCGATCGAGCGGCTGCGGCGCGAGATCGATCACCAGTACACCTTCGAGGACATCGTCGGTCGCAGCCGCGCGTTCCGGCGCATCTTCGCGCTGCTGCCGGACATCGCGGAGAGCGACGCCACCGTGCTCATCGAGGGACCGAGCGGATCGGGCAAGGAGCTGCTGGCGCGGGCGGTCCACAACCTCAGCCCGCGGCGCCACCGGCCCTACGTGGTGGTGAACTGCGGCGCGCTGCCGACGGCGTTGTTCGAGTCGGAGCTGTTCGGCTACGTGCAGGGGGCGTTCACCGACGCCAAGCGCGACAAGCCCGGACGCATCACGCTCGCCGAGGGCGGCACCATCGTCTTCGACGAGGTGGCCGATCTGCCGCCGGCGACGCAGGTGAAGCTCCTGCGCGTGCTGCAGGAGCGGGAGTACGAGCCGCTCGGAAGCGTGAAGACCGCGCACGCCAACGTACGGGTGGTGGCGTCGACCAACAGGCGTCTGGCCGACCTCGTCAGCGAGGGACGCTTCCGCGACGATCTCTACTTCCGGCTCAGCGTGGTGCGGCTCACCATCCCGCCGCTGCGCGAGCGGCGCGAGGACATCCCGTACCTCGTGGAGCACTTCGTGCAGCGCTTCAACGCCAAGCGCGGGAAGCAGATCGCGGGGCTGACGCCCGCCGCGATGGAAGTGCTGATGCGGCACGCCTTCCCGGGCAACGTGCGCGAGCTCGAGAACGTGATCGAGTACGGCTTCGTCCTCTGCCACAACCGGCTGATCGACGTGTCGCACCTGCCCGAGGAGCTCCAGCCCGCGCGCCACGAGGCCGGCGAGCCCCAGCCCGCGGCTTCCCGCCTCCAATGGGCGGAGGCCGACGCCATTCGCGCCGCCATCGCCCGCGCCGACGGTGCGCTCGGCAAGGCCGCCGAGGAGCTCGGCATCAACCGCACCACGCTCTGGCGCAAGATGAAGCGCTACGGGCTGACCGCCGCCGAGCGACCCCAGCACTGATCCGTTCCTGATCCGTTCCCGATCCCCTCCTGGTCTGCACGTCCCGGTCCCTCGCGCCGTGGCCGCCGCGCGCACGTTGCACGACGGCAACCGCGAAACACCGGCACGTTGCAGGCGCGCAGCAACGGCGCCGCGGCGCGAGGGCCCGCCTGGCAATTTCACGGCCTGTTTCCGCGGGATTGCGGCGCGCGGGCGCGCTGGCGCGGAAGTTGCCACGGGAGAACGTCGGAGAACGCGTGTGAAGCTGGCCATTCCACGTTTCGGCGAAGAGGTCGCGCCCTGCTTCGAGTACTCGGCGACGATCGCGATCTTCATCGTCGAGCGGCGGCGCATCGTCGATCAGATCGACTTCTCGCTGCAGAGCCGCGAAGCGCTCGATCGCGTGCGCCTGCTGCGCGATCAGGGCGTCGACACGCTCATCTGCGGCGGCGTGCAGGCGTTCTTCGAGGACATGCTCGTCGAGCACGGCATCACGGTCATCTCCTGGGTGTCGGGCAACGTGGACGAGCTGTTGAGACGGTTCCTGCGCGGCCAGCTCAAGCCAGGCAAGGAGCGCCTGAGCGAGGGCCCGGGCGGGGCCGTGGCGGCCAAGACCGTGGGGGCCGGGGAGACCAGGGAGTCATGACTGACTCGAGGACCAAGTACAGCTTCTACGTCGAGCAGAACGCGCTCGAGGCCACCGACCGGCCGCGCCGGTTCCTCGAGGCGTTCGCCGCGGTGCTGGAGCACTCGAGCTACAACCTGCCGCTCGACGTCTACAGCCGCGCGAGCGTGCGGTGCGGGCGGTGCGCGGCGGACTGCCAGCTGTACCAGTCCACCCGGGAGGACCGTGACATCCCCTGCCATCGATCCGAGCTGCTGCTGCGGGTCTACCGGCGGTACTTCACGCGGTCTGGCGCGCTGGCGGCGCGGTTCGGCAACGGGTTCACGCTGACCGACGAGTACGTGGACGAGATGGCGGAGGCGTACTACCGCTGCACCGCCTGCCGCCGCTGCAAGCTCACGTGCCCGATCGGGATCGACCACGGGCTCATCACGCACCTCGCCCGCTGGCTGCTCGCCGAGGTCGGCATCGCCCCCAAAGCGCTGGTCGTCGCGACGCGCGAGCAGCTCGAGGGGGTCGGCAACACGTCGGCCATTCCGGTCCCCGCGCTCAAGGACACCTGCGAGTTCCTCGAGGAGGAGCTCAAGGAGAACTTCGACGTCGATCTGAAGTTCCCGATGGACGTCGAGGGTGCGGAGTACGTGTTCTTTCCGGCGGTCTCCGACTACCTGCTCGAGGCGGATACGCTGATGGGCAACGCCGCCGTGATGCACGTGACCGGCGGCTCGTGGACCATCGGCACGGGCAACTACGACGGCATCAACTACGGCCTGTTCTACAGCGACCGCATGATGGAGCGGATCGTGAAGAACGAGGTGGCCGAAGTCCGCCGGCTGAAGGGCCGCAAGATCCTCATCGGCGAGTGCGGCCACGCCACGCGCAGCGCGTGGTTCGTGCCCACCTTCTGCGGCCCCGACGCGCCGGAGGTCGTCAATTGCATGCAGTACACGGCGCGGCAGCTGCGCGAAGGGCGTATCCCGCTCAAGCCCGAGCGCATCGAGGAGCGGGTTACGTACCACGACCCGTGCAACATCGCGCGCGCGGGGCGCATCACCGAGGAGCCGCGCGAGATCCTGCGGGCGATCTGCCGGGACTTCGTCGAGATGACGCCCAACCGCACCGAGAACTACTGCTGCGGCGGCGGGGGCGGCACGGTCTCGATCGACGAGATCCGCAAGTTCCGCACCGGGCCGTTGGGCCGGCGCAAGGCCGATCAGATCAGGGCCACCGGGGCCCAGATCGTGGTGTCCCCCTGCGCCAACTGCAAGAAGCAGCTCCGTGAGGTCTGCGAGGACAACGACCTCAAGGACGTGCAGGTCGTCGGCCTGCACGATCTGCTCTTGAAGGTGCTGGATTTCGGCCCCGCCCGCGAGGCCGCCCGTCGAGCCGCCGGCGAGCCGGCCGCCGACCAAACGGCCGGGTCGCCCACCGTGCTGGCCCGCTCGAATGTGTAGGAGGCGACCACGGTCTCGCAGGCACGGGTAGGCCGCGCACGGCGCGGCCCGCGAGGGAGCGGCGCGGGGCGAAGGGGTCCCCGCGAGCGACCGAGCCGGGGTGTGGGGCGGAGCCCCACGTAAGGTAGGAGGAACGATGCACGCGTGGCTCGAGTGGGCCCGAGGCCCCGCCTTCGTGTTCTGCTTCAGCTTCATGCTGCTGGGCCTCGTCCGGCACGTCGGCGTGACGATCTGGGAGATCCGGCGCACCCTGCGTCGCGCCGGCGACCGCTCCCTGCCGCTGACGGCGATCGTCAAGGCCACCCTCACGTGGCTGCTGCCGGCGGACCGGCTCCGGCGCGAGCCGCTCTTCACGGCCACCTCGATCCTGTTCCACGTCGCCATCCTCGTCGTGCCGATCTTCCTGGCGGGCCACATTGCGCTCTGGGCGCGCGCGGTGGGCGTCAGCTGGCCGGCCATCCCCAACGCGCTCGCGGACGTGCTCACGATCCTGGCCGTCGTGACCGCCGCGGGCCTGATCGCGCAGCGGCTGGCCGCCCGGGCGACCCGCGCCCTCTCGAAGCCGCAGGACCACGCGATCCTGATCCTGCTGGCGCTGCCGTTCGTCACCGGCTTCCTGGTGATGCACCCGGGCCTGAACCCCTTCGACTACGAGAGCGTGCTGTTCGTGCACGTGATGAGCGGCAACCTGATCTTTCTGCTGATGCCCCTGACCAAGCTCACGCACGCCGCTCTCCTGCCAGGCACGCAGGTGGTGGCCGAGATCGGCTGGCACTGGCCCAAGGACTCGGGCAGCCGCGTGGGCGCCGCGCTCGGGAAGGAAGAGGAGCCGGTATGACCGCGAAAGCCATCCTCACCGACACGACGCGCTGCACGGGCTGCGAGAAGTGCGTGACGGCGTGCAAACAGGTCAACGGGCTCGGCCCCGACCAGCCCCGCCGCTGGAAGCTGCGCATCGACGACCTCTCGGCGACGCGGTTCACCACGATCGTGCGTCACGACGGGCAGTTCGTCCGCCAGCAGTGCCGTCACTGCGTGGAGCCAGCGTGCGTCTCCGCCTGCCTGGTGGGCGCCATGCGGAAGCTGCCCGAAGGCCCGGTCGTCTACGACGGCGACCGCTGCATGGGCTGTCGCTACTGCATGATGGCCTGTCCGTTCGAGATCCCGCGCTACGACTGGGCAGCCGCCGTGCCCTACGTGCGCAAGTGCACCCTGTGCGCGCCGCGGCTGGCCGAGGGCCGGATCCCGGCGTGCGTCGAGGCCTGCCCCGAGCAGGCGACCATCTTCGGAGACCGCGACGCCCTCCTCGCCGAAGCGCGCCGGCGCATCCGGGCGACCCCCGCCCGCTACGTGCCCCACGTCTACGGCGAGGACGATGTGGGCGGGACGTCGGTCCTCATGATCTCCAGCGTTCCGCTCGACTTCCTGGCGGCCGGCAAGGTGACCGACCAGCCGCTGCCCGAGCTCACCTGGGCCGCGCTGTCGAAGGTGCCGCCCCTCGCGCTGGGCGTCGGCGGGCTGATGGCGGGCGTCTTCTGGATCACGGGCCGGCGGATGAAGCTGCAGGCCGAACGGCTCGACCGCGAAGCCCCGGGCGGTCCTGACGCCGCCGCGGGCCACGGCCCCGATCACGAGAGCGACCAATGAGCAGCCGAGAGCGGATCACCAAGACGATGCTCTGGGCGCTCGTGGGCGTGCTGGCGGTGGTCACCGTCGCGCGCTTCACGCGCGGCCTGGGCGCCGTGACCAATCTGTCGGATGCCGCGCCGTGGGGCCTCTGGATTGCGTTCGACGTCATGGCCGGCGTCGCGCTGGCGGCCGGCGGCTTCACGCTCGCGGCCGCGGTCTACATCTTCCGCCTCGAACGCTACCGGCGCTTCACGCGGCCGGCCATCCTCACCGCCTTTCTCGGTTATGTCGCCGTTGCCGTCGGCCTGTTGTACGACCTCGGCCTGCCCTGGCACATCTGGCACCCGCTCATCTACCCGCAGCCGCACTCGGTCCTCTTCGAGGTCGCGATGTGCGTGATGCTCTACCTCACGGTGCTGGCGCTCGAGTTCAGCCCCGTCATGCTGGAGCATCCGTGGTTCGACCGCCCCGGCTTCCGGACGGCGCACCGCCTCCTGAAGCGCGCGACGATCCCGCTCGTCATCGCGGGGATCATGCTCTCGACGCTGCACCAGTCCTCGCTCGGATCGCTGTTCCTCATCACGCCGTACCGGCTCCACCCGCTCTGGTACAGCCCGATCATCTGGGTGCTGTTCCTCGTCTCGGCAGTGGGCGTCGGGCTGATGATGGTGACGCTCGAGTCGTACTTCTCGGCCTGGCTGTTCGGCCACCGGCTCCCGCGCGAGGAGCTCGCGGGCCTGGGCGGGGCGGCGTCGGTGGTGCTGCTCCTCTACGCCGGCCTGCGGCTCGGCGATCTGGCGTGGCGGCACGCGCTCGGCCCCGCGCTCGCGCTGTCGCCGGCGGCGGCGCTCTTCTGGTTCGAGCTGGCGCTGAGCGCACTCGTGCCCGGCGTGCTGCTCGCCGTGCCGGCCGTGCGCCGCAGCCGGCGCGGACTGGGTCTCTCCGCGCTCATGGCCGTCCTCGGCGTCATCGGCTACCGGTTCGACGTGTCGATCGTCGCCTTCGCCCGGCCGGCCGGCGCCGCCTATGTCCCCACCTGGATGGAGCTGGCGGTGAGCGCAGGCATCGTCTCGGGCGCGCTGCTCGTGTTCATCTTCTTCGTGGAGCACCTGTGCGTGTATCCGGAGGCGCACGCCGCGCCGGCTCCCGCGCGGGCGCCGCGCCTCGATCCGTTCGGCGTCCGGCCGATCTTGCCGGAAGCGCTGGCGGCCCCGCGGCGGTATTCCCTCGCGCTGGTGGCCGGCGCCGCGGCGGCGCTCGGCTTCCTGCCCGGCGCCGGGGCCCTGACCGGCCGGCCGACGCCGGTGCCGGTCTCGCCGGTGCGGATGGTCGAAGGCGCGATCACGACCGTCGGCGCCGCCTCCGGCCACCGCTTCGCCCTCGTCCAGACCGCGGCCCTTTCCGGCGCCGAGACCCGCCGCGTGTGGCTGATGGTGATCGACGGCAACCGCGACGGACGGCTCGTGGTCTTTCCCCACGACCTGCACGAGCAGGCGCTCGGCGGCGACGGCTCGTGCGTGACCTGCCATCACGCCAACCTGCCGTTCCAGCGCGACACGGCCTGCGCGGCGTGCCACCGGGACATGTACTCGCACACCGACATCTTCGACCACGACGCGCATACGGCCGCGCTCGGCGGCAACGCCGGCTGCGTGCGCTGCCACGTCAACCGTGACGGGCCGAAGACCCGTGCGACGGCCATCCCCTGCGTCGACTGCCACGCGGGCATGGAGCTGGCCGGCAGCCGGGTGCGCCCGGAGCTCAGGCTGAGTGGCGATGCCGTCGGTTATGTCGACGCGATGCACGGCCTGTGCGTCGGATGCCACGAGCAGCGCGTGAAGGAGGAGCCGGCGAAGCACCCGGCCGACTTCGCGCGCTGCCGCAACTGCCACCGGGACGTGGACGGCGGCGCGCTCGAGCGCCTCGCGCCCTACCGCTCGGTGCACGGCGCCGCGGCCGGCGTCCGCCTGGGAGGATGACGTGACCTCAGCCGTCGCGCGCATGACGTCCGAGCCGGTCAAGCAGTGGGTGCGGACCCAGCTGTGGGACCAGGTGCCGATCGCGATCAGCGTCATCGACCACGACTTCCAGATCGTCGAGGCCAACCGCTGCTTCGCGGAGGCCTACGGCCCCTGGCAGAGCCAGCCGTGCTACGCCGTCTACAAGGGCCGCACCGAACGCTGCGAGCGCTGCGCGGCGGCCAGCACGTTCGCCGACGCGAAGGTGCGCGTCCGGGAGGAGCGAGGCGTGCTGCGCGACGGCAAGGAGATCCACTACCTCGTCCACATGGTCCCGCTCGTCGAGCCGGACGGGAGCATTCCGTGCATCATCGAGATGTCCACCGACATCACCGCCACCAAGATCCTCGAGCAGGAGAAGCTCGAAGCCGAGCGCCTGGCGGCGGTGGGCCAGACCGTCGCGGGGCTCGCGCACGGCATCAAGAACGTGCTCATGGGCCTCGAAGGCGGCGTCTACATCGTCCGCTCCGGCATGCAGCGCGGCGACTCCGAGCGTCTGCTGCGCGGCTGGCACATGGTGGAAGAGAACATCACGCGCATCTCGGTCTTCGTGAAGGAGTTCCTCGACTTCGCGAAGGGCCGCGCCCCCACCGTCGCGCTCGTGGACCCGAACCGCGTGGCCGCCACGGTGATGGAGCTGTTCGTCGAGACGGCCGGGATGGCCCGGATCGACCTCCGCGCGGAGCTCGCGCCGGACCTCGCGCCGGCGTACCTGGACGAGGACGCGATCCACACGTGCCTGGCGAACCTCGTCTCGAACGCCCTCGACGCCTGCCAGGTCAGCGATCGCAACGGCGGACACGTCGTGCTCGCTACGCGCGAGGAAGGCGACACGCTCGTCTTCGAGGTGACCGACGACGGCATCGGCATGGACTCGGAGATTCGCAAGAAGGTGTTCACCAACTTCTTCACCACGAAGGGCTCGGAGAAGGGCACCGGGCTGGGCCTGCTGACGACCCGGAAGATCGTGCAGCAGCACGGCGGCCGCGTCGCGTTCCAGTCGACCGAGGGTGTTGGATCGGTGTTCCGGCTGGAGTTCCCGCGCGACCGGCTGCCTCGCCGGGACGGCGCGAGCGGCAACGGCAGCAACGGCGACGTCGGCAGATGAGGAGACCGAACCATGGCGCGAGCCGAAGACAAGACCATCCTGGTCGTCGATGACGAGCCCGACGTCCGGCAGTACCTCGCGGCGATTCTGGAGGACGCCGGCTTCACGGTGCTCACCGCCGCCGACGGCGAGGAAGCCATGACCGTCATCCGACAGCACCCGCCGGACTTCATCTCGCTCGACCTGATCATGCCGAGGAAGTCCGGCCACAAGCTGCTCTACGAGCTGAAGAAGGACCCGGCGCTCTCGCGCATCCCCGTGCTCGTCGTCACTGCGCACGCCCGCGACGAGCTCGGCAGTGGCAGCCTCCAGGATCTGCTGGACAACGCGGTGATGTCCGGCCCGGGCACGTACCTGGAGAAGCCGATCAACCCGCTGTCGTACGTGCGCAGCATCCAGCGCGCGCTCGGCCTCGACGAGAGCGCGGACACCGAAGACCGGCTGGGCCTCAAGGACGAGCTGCAGAAGAGCCTGCAGGGTGCCAGCGCCGACGCGCTGCGCCGGGCCCTGGAGGCCGTCAAGGGCAGGGACCGGTGACGCGGCGTTCGTCCGGGCGCGGCGTCGACGAGGAGGACCCCATGAGCACAGGCAAGAAGAAGGTGCTCGTCATCGACGACGAGCCGGCGGTGGTCACCTACCTGGAGACGCTGCTGAGCGACAACGGGTACGAGACGACGAGCGCCGAGAACGGCCGCGTCGGCTTCGAGATCGTCAAGCGGGACAGGCCGGATCTGGTCTGTCTCGACATCACCATGCCGGAGGAATCGGGGATCCGGTTCTACCGCCAGCTGAAGGAGGACCCGGCGCTGGCCGCGACGCCGGTCGTCGTGGTCACCGCCGTCACCGGCTTCGGTGGCGACCCGGAGCCGTTCCGGAAGTTCCTGAGCACGCGCAAGCACGTGCCGCCGCCGGAGGGCTTCCTGGCCAAGCCGATCGACCAGCAGGAGTTTCTCGAGACCGTCGCGCGCGTGCTCGCGCGGGCGGGTGCGCCGGCGCTGCCGGGCTGAGGACCGCGACGCGCCGGCGGCGGCCGTAGGTGCCCGTACGTGAAAGCGGCGTCCCCCATCCGGAGGGACGCCGCGTCCACTCCGGCCGCCCGTGCGACGGGCGGTCGAGGCGGTTCAGCGCGCTTCGACGCTCCCTCGGCGCAGATGCTCCTCCACTTGCCCGACCACCACCGGCATCGCCGCCTGGACGGCAGGATGGAGCGCCCCGCCCACCGTCGTGCAATCGGCTGCTTCCACCGCCAGGATGGTCACCTCTTGCGGAACCGGCAAGCCCAGCTTCCTGGCAACCGCGAGAGCTTCGAACAACCCGACGCGGTGTGGAGAGTCCCCTCCGACCGTCTCCACCTCGCCTTCCCGCAACTCGTAGATCGTTCCAGGCTCTGCCGTTCCCGTGAGGACGGTGTCGATCACGATCAACCGAGAGGCGTTCAGCATGTCATCGATGAGATCGAATCCCGATGCCGAAGTGCAGACGACGTCGACTTCGCCCGGAAACAGCCGCTCGATCTGCCGGGCCGCTGTGATGCCGAACGCATCGTCGCTGAGAAGCTCGTTCCCGAGGCCCAGCACACGCATCATGTCTTGTGCACGCTCCCGTCGGCGTCGCGCCGCAGCCCGGCCACCATGTTCCTGCCGTGGTCATGCACCCGGATGTGAAGAGGCATGCTCCCCGGCAGCGAGTGAGTCGCGCAGCCCATGCACGGATCGTAGGCGCGGAAGGCCATCTCGATCATGTTCAGGAGGCCCTCCGAGATGTTCCCCGGCTTGACCAGCCCCTTGGCCGCCTTCTCCACGCTCATTGCGATGCGGGCGGCGTTGTTCTGCGTCGCGACGATCAGGTTCGCCTTCTGGATGATTCCCTTCTCGTCGGTCTGGTAGTGGTGGATGAGGGTCCCGCGCGGGGCCTCGATGACCCCCATCCCCTCCTTCGGCGTCGCGGTCGGTATGGTGCGCACGTGTGGATCCGTGATCTCGGGGTCGTTCGCCAGCTCCTGCATGCGCTCCGCGGCGTTCAGGAGCTCCACCACGCGCGCCCAGTGGTTGGCCAGCGTATGATGCACGGGTCTGCCTCCGAGCGTGGCGTGGAACTTCTCGTACGCTTCGTGCGCGAGCGGCGTCGACATTCCCTCGGCCACGTTGAGCCGCGCCAACGGCGCCACGCAATAGACGCCGCTCTCCGCGCCCTCGCTGAAGCCGGTCCACCCGAGCGGCTTCAGGAAGCAGAACTTCATGTAGCTCCACGGCTCCACGTGCTCCGCCACGTAGTTCAAGTAGTCCTGTACCCGGAACTTCGCCCACTCCGCGCCCGCCGGCGTGACCACCCGGATCTGCCCATCGTAGAAGTTCATCCGGTTGTTCCCGTCCACCAGACCCATGTAATGAGTCCTGTGGGTAAAGGTATCCGAGCAGATCAGGTTCACGTAGTCGCTGTTCCCCAACACCAGCTTCTCGAAGGCCCCCAGCGTGAACTGGGCGAACTCGACGGCTTCGGCCGCCACCTCCTTGAACTGCGCTGCGTGCTCGGGCGTGACGCGCTTGGCCACGCCGCCCGGCAAACCCAGCACCGGGTGAACGACCTTGCCCCCCGCCAGCGTGATCAGCTCACGCAAGCGGCGGCGCATGATGATCACTTTCTTCCCGACCTCCAGCCCGACTTTGGCGATGACCCCCAGGACATTGCGCTCCGCCGCCGGCGCCGTGGGACCGACGATGAAGTCCGGCCCGCCCAGGAAGTAGAAGTGCAGCGCGTGATCTTCCGCCATGAAGATGTTGTAGACCAGCTCGCGGATCTTCCTCGCCGCCGGCGGCGCCTCCACCTGGTACAGGTCGTCGAGCGCCTTGGTGGCGGCCATGTGATGGGCCGTCGGGCAGACCCCGCAGATCCGAGAGGTGATCTGGGGCATGTCTTCCGCCGGCCGTCCTTCCGCGAACTTCTCGAACCCCCGCAGCTCGGGGATCTGAAAATAGGCACGCTCGACCTCTCCCTGCTCGCTGAGAAAAATGTCGATCTTGCCGTGCCCTTCCAGTCGCGTGATCGGGTCGATGGTGACCCTGCGTCGCACCGTCTCAGCTACCTGCTTCACGTCTGGCATGGACTTAGGCCTCCACTCTCTTTCGCCGCAGCAGAGACGACGGCAGGCTGTACCGATAGAATGTGCCGACCGGGTCCGCAATGTTCCCCAGGATGCCCGCGATCTCCTTCTCGTCGTTGCTGTTGACGAGCGACGCAAAGGCCGAAAGGGCCTTGGCGCCGGAATCCTTCACCCGGCTGGTCGGGCCGAAGCAGCCGGTGCACGGCATGTTGCCTTTCACGCACAGCGCCTCGCAGCCGCCTCGCGTCGCCGGCCCCATGCACAGCAGCCCTTGCGCCATCAGGCACTTCTCTTCGTCAATCAGCGCCTCGTGCGGGCGCTTGAACTCGGTCAGCATGAGCTTGTCGGGGCGCGTGTCCTTGCGCGGGCATTCCTCGCACAGCGCGTGGTCCGGTGCCAGCACGGCCCCCTTGGGCGGCAGGTTGCCGCCGAGCAGCGCCTGGACCGCCTCGAGGAGGAGTTTCGGCGTCGGCGGGCACCCCGGCACGTAGTAGTCCACGTCCACTACTTGATCCAGCGTCAGAACCGTGTCGAACAGGGTTGGCAGCGTCACCGAGTGCCCGTTGTCCCGGTACTGTCTCGAGGGTCTCACCCCGTCCAGGTTGACGTTGCTCGGACACTCCTGGTAGACGCGTTCAAGGACGCTCTCCCGCTGCCACAGGTTGGCCAGACCGGGTATGCCTCCCAGCTGGGCGCACGACCCGAAGGCCAGGAGGGTCTGCGATTTGCGCCGCAGCAGATGGGCCATTTCCTCCTGCTCGGTGGTACGGATGGCGCCGTTCAGGAAGCATGCCGCGATCGACTTGTCGGGCATCGCCTCCACGTCCTTGCGCTTGAAGTCGAGCGCCACGGGCCAGAACACGATGTCGACCGCGGCCACCACGTCGAGGATCTGCTCGGCCAGATCGACGACCGTTTCCTCACACCCGCCGCAGGCGGCGCACCAGTAGAAGGCCACCTTGGGTTTCGTCATGAGACTGCCACCTCCTCCTCGGCAAACTCCTCTTTCGGGATTGCCAAGTGCAGGGGGCCGAGCGCCCGCACCTTCTCCACCATGTCATTGACCGCCGCCTTGAGCTTGTCTGCCTCCGCCGCCGAAATCCACTCGAGGCGGCACCGCTCGTCCTCGATGCCCATCTGCGCCAGCAGGCGCTTGAGGAGGTGGAAGCGCCGCAGCATCTTGTAGTTGCCCTCCTGGTAGTGGCAGTCGCCGGGATGGCAGCCCCCGATGAGCACGCCGTCGGCTCCTCGGGCGAAGGCGTCCAGCACGAACTGCGGGTCCACCCGCCCTGAGCACATCACCCGTACCACCCGCGTGTTCGGCGCGTATTTCATTCGCGACGTCCCCGCTAGGTCCGATGCCAGGTAGGTGCACCAGTTGCAGAAAAACGCCACGATCCTGGGCTCGAACGGGCCATGATTTCCGTCAGGCATAGGTCAGCACTCCCTCGATCTCTTCGAAAATCTCCTCGTCCTCGAACAGATTCTGCCGGATCGACCCGGACGGGCAGGCGGCCACGCACGTGCCGCACCCCTTGCACAGCACCTCGTTGATCTCCGCCTTCTTCTTGTCCTCCAGGAACGAGATCGCGCTGTACGGGCACATGGGGATGCACGTCTTGCACCCGGAGCAGACTTCTTCCAGCACGTACGCCGTGTTCGGCTCCATCTCGATGGAGCCCGCGTCGATGAGCGCCAGCGCTTCAGCGGCCGCGGCGCCCGCCTGCGCCACGGTATCGGGAATGTCCTTGGGGCTCTGGCAGCAGCCCGCGAGGAAGATGCCGTCCGTGAAGGTATTCACGGGCGCCAGCTTGGGGTGCCGCTCCAGGAAGAAGCCCTCGCCGGCGCACGTGATGTTGAACATGCGGCGGACCTCCTGCGCATCCGCCTGTGCTTCCAGGCCTACCGACAGCACCACCATGTCCACCGGGACCTTCCGGACCATCCCCAGCAGCGTGTCTTCCACCTGCAGCACGAGCCGCCCGTCGCCGTTCCCTTCCGGATATACGTCGGCGACCTTGCCGCGCACCAGCTTCAACCCCTCCTCGGCCACGCGGTTGTAGAACTCCTCGAAGCCTTTGCCCGGCGTGCGCATGTCGATGTAGAAGTTGTAGACGTCCGCCTCGGTCTTCTCCTTGATGAGGTGCGCCAGCTTCAACGAGTACATGCAACACACCCGCGAGCAGTAGCGGTTGGTGTGCGCGTCGCGGCTGCCCACGCAGTGGATGATGCCGACCGACTTGGGCGTGCGGCCGTCGCGCAGCACGACTTCGCCTCCGGTCGGGCCCGACGCGTTGACCAGCCGTTCCAGCTCGAGGGACGTATACACGTTCGGGTACGTTCCATACCCGTAGTAGGGAATGCGCCTAGCATCGAACACCTTGAACCCCGTGCCCAGGATGATCGTGCCCACCTCGATCGTTTCCGTCCGGTCCTGCTGCTCGAAATCGATGGCGTTGCGTTCCCCGCAGATCTCCACGCAGGTCTTCTTGCACTTGTGGCTCTTGAACTCGATGCAGGTTTCCGGGTCGATGACCACCAGCAGCGGCACCGCCTGGGGGAAGGGGATGTAAATCGGCTTCCGCTTGCCCAGTCCCAGGTTGAACTCGTCGAGGACCTTGGCCTGCTGGTAGACGCAGGCCTCGATGCACTCGAGGCAGCCCACGCAAAGGTCCTCCAGCACATAGCGGGGCTTGCGCGTGACGTTCACCTGGTAGTTGCCCACGTAGCCTTCCACCCGCGTGACCTCGGAGAGCGTCCACAGCGTGATGTTCGGGTGGGCTTTCACCGCCGTCATCTTCGGCGTCAGGATGCACGCCGCGCAGTCCAGTGTCGGGAACGTCTTGTCGAACTTGGCCATGTGGCCGCCGATGGTGGGCTCCCGTTCCACCAGGTAGACGTGCTTGCCCGCGTTGGCCAGCGTGAGCGCGGCATGAATGCCGGCAATCCCGCCGCCCACCACCAGCACGTCGGGATTGATCGACGCGCGTTTGGTCTCGAGCGCCTGGTGCAGCCTCACGCGCCGCACGGCCGCTCGGACCAGGTCTTTGGCCTTCTCCAGCGCCGCGTCCTTGTCCTCGTGCACCCAGGAGTCGTGCTCCCGGATGTTCACCATCTGGAAGTGATAGGCGTTCAGGCCGCCTTTGGCCGTGGCCGTGCGAAAGGTCTTCTCGTGCAGGCAGGGAGAACAGGCCGCGACCACGACCCGGTCCAGCCCGTGCTCCCGAATCTCCTGCTGGATCAGCTCCTGCCCCGGGTCCGAGCACATGTACTTGTATTCCCTGGCCAGCGCGACGCCTGGCAGGGTGCCGGCGTACTCCACCAGACGGCACACGTCCACGGTCCCTGCGATGTTGGTGCCGCAGTGGCAGACGAACACCCCAACACGGCTGGCCCGGCTACCGCGTTCGCTAGGCTCTTGCATGTGAGTCACTCCTCTCCGACGGAGCGGCGGCTTCTTCGACCAGTTCGATCAGATCCTTGACGGCGAGGGACCCTTCCAGCCCCGTGGTCTTGAGCGCGTCCTGGAACATCACCAGATCCTTGGGGCAGGCCACCACGAGCGTGTTCACCCCGTGCAGACCTGCGGCCTCTCGAACCCGGCTTTCGGCCGGCCGCTCTTTCACCCCGGGCGGGTCTTCCATCCAGATCCGTCCCCCGCCGGCCCCACAGCAGTACGCAGTGCGGCGATTGCGCGGCATCTCCCGCAGTTTCGTCCCGAGCGCGTTCAACACGAGCCGTGGCGGGGAGTAGACCCCGTTGTAGCGGCCCAAGTAGCAGGGGTCGTGGAACGTGACGACGCCATCCAGCCGCCGGTGAGCGGACAGCTTGCCCTCGGCCAGGAGGCGCTCCAGCAGTTCCGAGGAATGCAGCACGTTCCTGCCGGTCCACCCGCCGTCACCGTTGGCATACTCGTTCTTCAGGGCATGGTAGGTGTGCGGGTCGGTCGTCACGACGTGTTCGAATCGGGCCTTGGCCACCGCCTGCAGGTTCTTTCCCCGCAGCACGTCGAAGAGCCCCTCCTCGCCGGTGCGGCGCACATCGTTGCCCGAGTTCTGTTCGCCCTCGTAGAGGATGCCGAAGTCCAGTCCCGCCTGCTGGAACACCCGGGCCGTCGCCTTCGTGACGGTCTGGACCCTTGGATCGTAGGAGGCGTAGTCACCCACCACCCACAGGTACTCGACCGGTTCCTTGCGGGCGTCCTTGATCTTGAACGGAAGGTCCGCCGTCCACTTGGCGCGGGCTCGCGGCGACTGCCCGAACGAGTTGCCATACCGGTTCAGGTTCATCATCGCCTGCTGCAGCGGCGTCTCGACCTCTCCCTGCGAGACCAGGTGCCGGCGCATTTCGAGGACGAGCGGGATGTGCTCGTTCAGCACCGGGCAGCGCTCCATGCAGGAGAGACACGTCGTGCAGGCCCACACCTCTTCGGGCCGAACCACCTCGCCCAGGAACTTGCCGCCTGCCCCCGGCGCGCGCACGAGCTCCTTGACCTTGTGAACCAGCTCCTTGGGTGAGAGCGCGAAGCCGCTGTTGAAGGCCGGGCAGGCGCGGTCACAGCGGCCGCACTCCGCGCAGGCCAGCCCGCTGAAGAGCTCCCGCCAGGTGAACTCCTCGAAACGCGAGGCGCCTTCGGAGGCCGGCGGCGGCGCGCCCGGCCGAAGCGAGGAGAAGAAGACACCGAACGGGGCTGCCAGCAGGTGCATGTGCTTGGAATACGGCAGGTAGGCCAGGAAGCCCAGCACCGTGACCATGTGAGCCCACCACATCCAGAGGTAGACGCCGGGCGCTCCGCGCGTCTTGGCTGCGGCTCCGACCAGGAAGGTTACGAGCAGCAGGGCAATCAACCCGAGGATGAGGGTGGCGTCGTAGGTCCGTTCCAGCCTGGGCGGCGTGAGGATGTAGCGCCGCACGGCTGCCACCACGATCCCCACGAGCGCCAGCACGCCGAACGCCTCGAGGGCGAAGGCCATCCACCCCACGTCGTCCGCGTACGGAATCGGCAGAATCGGAACCAGGCCCTTCACCAGGTTCCAGAAGAAGCTCGTGGCGTAGAAGACGAACGCCCAGAAGATCAGGAAGTGCGCGATGCCGATCCCCGGCTCGTTGAACAGCCGTCGCTGGCCCAGAACGTGGGTCAGGACGAGTCCTACCCGTTCGCCGATTCGATCCCAGCGCTTCTCCGGGCGGGCCTTTCCGAGAGTACGCACGTAGTAAGCCACCTTGATACCGAACAGATAGAACGCGACCAGCGTCAAGATCCACAGCACGACATAACCCGGCAGGCCGAAGTACTGGGTGGTAGCCGGATCAGGCATTGGCGCTCATCCTTTCTTGCCTCGAACCGCTTCCGTCAGGGCCGGAAGCACCTCGAGCGCGTCAGCGAGAATGCCGTAATGAGCGACGTTGAAGATGGGGGCCCGTGGATCGGTGTTGACGGCGATGATGAGGGCGGCGTTCTTCATGCCCTCCACATGTTCCGGAGCGCCGCTGATGCCGGCTGCCAGGTAGAGTTTCGGCTTCACCGACACGCCCGACTTGCCCACCTGCCGCGACAGCGGCAGCCAGCCCTGGTCAATCACCGGGCGCGAACCGCACACCGCCCCTCCCAACACCTCGGCCAGTTCCTCGGCGAGCGCCAGGTTGGCCTGCCCTTGCATGCCCCGCCCCACCGCCACCAACGTGTCTTGCTGCGTGATGTCCACGTCGCCGGCTTCCGGCTCGATATACCTCTTGAAGCGGACTCGGGGAGCCTCCGGGAGTGAGACGGTTACTGGCTCCACCGGGGGCACGACATCCGACCGCCCGTTCTCCGCCGCTCTGGCGCCCGGCCAGATTCCCAGAATCGAGCATTCCGCGCCCATCGTGACGGTGGCTTCAATCTTGCCCCCATACAGCACGCAGGTTGCCTGGAGCCCGCCGTCCACGACTCTCACGTCTCTGCAGAAGTTGGCCGCCGGAACCTTCACGGCCGTCGACACCAGGGTCCCAACGCCCATCGAGATGTTGGTCAGCGGCACCAGAACGCTCCGCGGGCGTCGCTCCTTGATCAGTTGCACCAGCGCCGCCGCACAGGCTTCCGGCACCGGCTCGCACAGCGACGAGTGATCCACGGAAAGAACGGAATTCGCCTTCCCCAGCCCCTTCGCCAGGTCCGCGGCTCCGTGTCCCAACAGGACCGCCTGGAGTTCCACGCCGAGGCCGTCTGCGATCTCGCGCCCCAGCGCGAGCAGCTCGTAGGTGCTCTCCGAGAGTTGCCCCCGCCAATGCTCTGCCAGTACCCAAATGCTCCCGCTCATCGTCTTGACCTCTCTTAGAGCACGCCGCGCGCGGCAAGAATCTCGCAGATCTTGCCCGCCACCTGCGCCGGGTCGCCTGCCAGCATCTCCGCGTGTTCCGCCGGCTCCGGCTTCGCCATCTGCAGAATCTCGAGCTGCCCTGCCTCGACTCCGGCAGGCGCGGCGGCGGACTCCAGGTGCTGGGACTTCATCACCGCTCGCACCTTGGCGACCGGCACGTAGCGCGGCGGCTTCTCGGCGGCCTGGATCCCCAGCACCGCCGGCAGCTGCACGTCGAACTCCGCACGCACCGCGCTGGGGAACTCCTTGACGGCGGTGACCGTCTTGCCGGGGCCGTCCGCGGTCACCTGGGTCACATTGTCCACGTAGGGCAGCTGCAGCAGGTGCGACAGGATTGGGGCCATCAACCCGTCGAGATCCTCGGTCGATTGCACGCCTGTGAGAATCAGATCAGCCGGCAGCAGGCCCGGCGCCGTGGTGAGGACCTGCGCCATCAGCCGTGCCGCCGCGCGGCCGCCCATCACGGGTTCCACGCCGCTGATCTTCACCGCCCGATCGGCTCCCTTCGCCAGGCAGGCGAACAACACGTCGTCCAGCTCCGGGGCGTCCGGCGCAACGACGGTCACCTTTCCCCCGTGCCGTTCTTTGAGAAGAAGCGCTTCTTCCAGGGCGTGGTCGTCGGTCTCGTTGGGAATCAGGCGCAGGAACTCCCGATCCAGCGTCTTCCCGTCGTTCGAGATCTCCAGTTCCTCGACCACATCGGGAATCATCCTGAGCAGCACTAGAATGTTCATGACTGCATGGCCTCCGCCAGAAGCTCCGAGATATCCCGGACTACGAGCTTGTTGTCATAGCCGAGCACCTTTGCGGCGTCTTCGAACCGAGACACTTCGTACGGGCAGGAGATGGCGAGAACGTCGGCACCGGTGGCCACGGCTTCCTTGACCCGCCGTTCCGAGAGCCGCTCGTAACCCTTGGCCTTGTAGTAGGTGTCCAGCCACATCCCGCCTCCGCCCCCGCCACAACAGATCGAGTTGATGCGGTTGTGAGTCATCTCCACCAGCTTGACTCCTGGAATCGCCGTCAAGAGCGCCCGTGGCTCCTCGTAGAATCCGTTGTGCCGCCCCAGACAGCAGGCATCGTGGTAGGTCACCCGGTAATTGAGCTTCCGCGACAACATCGGCTTGAGCTGCTCAAGGTGCTGGAACAGGAACGGCATCGTGTGATCCACCTGGTAGTCGAACCCGAGCGCGGGATACTGATACCTGAACGCGTCGTACGCGTGGGCGCCGGAGGTGACGATCCGGTTGAACCGGCCCTCGTACCGACGAAACAGTGTCATCGTGTAGTCTTGCAGCGTGCCGAACAGACCGGCTTCGCCGACCAGCCGGGCGCACTCGCCCGCGCACTTCTCCTCGTTCCCCAGGATGGCGAAGTCGATCCCCAGGCCGTTGAAAATCTTGGCGAGCGCGCGGCTGTTGTCCTGTCCGCGGGGATGGTAGGAGGTGTAGCACTCGACGAACCAGAGCACGTCCACCGGGCGGGACATCTCCCCCAGGATCGGAATCGGGACATCCGTCGTCTTCGTCCACGCCACGCGCTTGCGCGGCGACTCGCCCATCGGGTTGCCGTACCGCAACGTGTTCTGCAACGCCTTTTGCAGTTCCGGCGGCACTTCCGGCAGATGAACGAAGATCTCTTCCTTGACGAGCGGCAGCAGAACCTCGGTGAGACGGATGTCGCGCGGACACTTCGCCATGCACGCGTAGCAGGCGACGCAGTTGAGCAGGCTCTCGCTGTGAAACACCTTCTCCAGCATGCCCGCGCGCAGCATGGCGATGATTCGCCTGGGTGGATAGTCCATGACGTCCCCGTAGGGACAGGTGCCCGCGCAGAGCCCGCACTGAATGCAGCTCAGAACCTTCCGCCCTTCGGGGAATTCCAGAAAGTTCTCCAGTGTGATCTCGCAGGGAGCTTCGCTCACTAGGGTCGTCTCAGTGCCCATGGCCCATCCTTTCCTTGCGCCACCGGCGAGGGCGGCGCCTACCGCCACCCGTTTCCTTTTCTCGTCTGCCCGCGCAAACCTGACCGATCGTTCCTGCCCCTCTTGCACCTGTGGCAAGGGGGATCGTCCACCGCATTGCGGGCTCCCGAACACACGGCTGCGTGATCGTCCGTGGGTCGTTCACAGCCACCAACCTGGGTGATGTCGACTTTCGAAACGGTCCCCTGGCGACGGCCTATTCAGCCTGGGTAGCGCCGGTGGCGTGACGAGGACCCTGGATCCAACACTGCCGCCGGAGCGTGTGTTTCACCGGGTGCCCCCCGTCGCGCCGCCTGCCTCAGCGCTCGCGTGGGAGTTCTTCAGTGTCGGATTCCAGCCAATAGGAACGGCGCCGGGAAGTCGAACAGGCCGCGGATCGACACCGCAGGATCGACACACGACCTCAGCATGCCCGGGTGATCCATGGTGGACACCATCCTCACCGGGCACGGCGTGGCACAGACCGGACGAGTCTGTTCGACTGGAGCGTGTTGACCTTTGTCGTGGAGAACCGTGCTTCGCTGGTGACGATCTGCCAAAGGGCGAGAATCGGCGCGGGTCGTCGAGCTCGCGCCGCGCATTCCAACTGGATCAGGCGGTCGCAGGGAACGGGAGGAGGAGGTTCGTGGCGATCGGCTCCGGCGTGCGGGGGGGAACGTCTCGATGGCCGTGGTGGCCGAGGGGCGCGCGGCCGACAGGTTTACGCCGTCGCCGAGCTGGCAAGGCCTTGGGGCCCTGAGCTCCGTGCCGCCGGCGCTGGCGCGCTCAAACCAAGCGTCCATGTGCGTCCGCCGTGGGCCCGTCTCATGCGCGAGACATATCGGCGTATGCAAAGCACGATCCCTCGATTGCACGAAATGGCGCGCAAACCGGCGTGATCTGGCCCGAAAACCGTCGAGTTCCCGGCGCTGCCGCCGACAAACTGCCGGTCCGGCGACGACCGGCACCATGGACCCGTGGAGAATTCACCGTGTTCTTGGAGCACCCGGTCCGGCAGCGAGGAGGCCCTCGCCGAGGTGAAGCCGCACACCACGAACCGGCAACGGCCACGAGCGGGCTGGCGCGGCACGGCTGAGGACTGCGACGCGCCGGCGACGGCCGTAGGTGCCCGTACGTGAAAGCGGCGTCCCCCATCCGGAGGGACGCCGCCTCACGTTCCGGCCAAGAGCAGGGCCGTCGTGTTTGGAGGAGTCTTACTTCTTTGCGACCGACCGCGACACCATTATCGAGTCGGCCGTCATCTGCCCGTTCTGCTCCCGGTACCGGACCTTCACGTGGTGCCCGGTCAGCTTGCCGAGGGCATCCACGTCCAACTTCTTCGACCCTTCGTTGATGCGGGTCGAAGCACCGATCTGGACCGCCTTCTCGCCGTCCTTGGTCTTCACGGTCAGTGTCTGCGCCGACGCGTCGAGCTTCTCGATCGAGCCCACCAGCACGCGTTCGTTCACGGCGATGGTCCTCGCGTGCATTGCGGGGGTCGCCTTCAGGGCCTTGGGCGCCTGAACCGGCTGCGCTAGAGCCGTCGCAGCCGTCAGGACCACGGCGATCAGCACAGTGGCACCCGACATCAGATACCGCATCGACATCTCGCCTCCTGCCTCCGTCGTGCGGCAGGCTCGACACTCTAAGCGAACGGGCGGGCCCTTGCGGGCCCACCCGGCTATGTAAACGGGGGGCCCCTTGCGGGCCCGCCCGACTGTCGCCCTCTGCCGTCGCTACCGGGTCGGCACGCGCGATGAACTCAAGGCTCGTGCCACTCGTCGGCGACCGCGATATGATGGAGACAAAGCACTGCCCCGAAGCGGGTTATCTCGAAACCGAGGCCGGGTTGCTCGAGCGGGGGCGCGCGCAGATCCGCCCCACCGTGGCGAAGATGCTTCTTCCGAAGACGCTTCGCGGCCGACTCCTGCTGATGGTCGCCGTCGTGGTGGCGCTCGTCATCGGCGCGACCGAGTACCTCGAGTCGCGGCTGTTCGAGCGCGCGGCCATCAGCGAGCTGACCCGCAACGCCCGCTCCACGGCCTTCGCCGTGGCCGACGACCTGGAGCTGCGCTGGCCGCAGCTCGACCCGGCCGCCATCGGCGAGACCTTGCACGATTTTCTCGAAGCCGTCCCGGCCGTGCGCTCGATTTCCGTGGTGACGCTGGCCGGCAGCAGCCCCGAAGTGCTGGCCAGCACGGCCTCGGAGGTGAGCCCGGACGCCCTCGAGCTCGCCCGCCGCTCCCTCGAGTCCACGGCCACGTTGGAGACCGACACCGGGCCCCTGCGCATCGTGGCCACGCCGCTGCGCGACGACCGCCGCCAGGTGGTCGGCGCCGTCATCGTGTCGGTGTCGGTCGCCATCATCGACCAGATCCGCGAGCGATCCTGGACGATGGCCCTTTGGCTGATGCCGGCCGCGATCTTGCTCCTGACCTGGCTGGTGGACCTGCTGGGGTACCGGCTGGTGCACCGGCCCCTGGCGGTCGTGCGCTCGACGATGGAGCGCGCCGCCCAGGGGGACCTGATGGCCCGGGCGCAGGTGCTCCGCCGTGACGAGCTGGGAACGGTGGCCGAGCGGCTCAACCAGATGCTGGATCAGCTCCAGGACTTCAACGTGGCGCTGCAGGAGCGCATCGACGAGGCGACGAGCGAGCTGCAGGAGCGCAACACCGAGCTCGTCGAGTCGCACGAGCGCGTCCTGGCGCTCCGGGAGGCGCTGGCCCAGGCCGAGCGCATGGCGGCGGTCGGGCACATGGCGGCCAGCGTGGCCCACCAGGTGGGCACGCCGCTCAACCTGGTGTCGGGCTATGTCCAGATGATGCGCGAGGAGCAGGTCGGCAACGACCGGCTCGAGACGCGCCTGGCCATCGTGGCCGAGCAGATCGACAAGGTGACCGCCGAGCTCCGGCGCATCCTCGACCACGCGCGGCCGCCGGCGTCGCGCCGCGTGGTGCGCCCCGGCGAGATCATCGAGCGCGTCTCGGATCTCATCCGCGACCGGCTCGAGCGGCAGGGCGTCACGCTGGAGCTCGACCTGCCGGGCACCTGCCCGCCGATCGAGGTCGACGCCGTGCAGGTCGAGCTGGCGCTGCTCAACCTGATCACCAACAGCCTGGACGCGATGCCCGACGGGGGCATCCTGACCGTACGGGCGGCGCGCGCCGACGGCGGCGTGCGCCTTGAGGTCCGCGACACGGGCGCGGGCATCGCGCCGGAGCTGCTCGCGCGCATCTTCGACCCGTGGGTGACCACCAAACCGCCCGGCCGCGGCACCGGGCTCGGCCTGAGCATCGCGCGGGAGGTGGTCCGCGCCCACGGCGGCGACATCGACATCAAGAGCGAACCCGGCTCGGGCACGCTGATCGTCATCGAGTTCCCCGTCACGGCGGGGGCGACGGCGGAGCCGACCGCGTGAGGGTACCTGACATGCATCGGATTCTGATCGTGGACGACGACCGAGAGACCTGCCGCTTCATGGCGGAGCTGCTGACCCGTCCGGACCGGGAGGTCCTGACGGCCACGCAGGCCGACGACGCGCTCGACCGCGTCCAGTCGGACGCGTTCGACCTGCTCGTGTCGGACATCAACCTGAACGCGCGCCAGTCGGGGCTCGACGTGCTCAAGGCCTTCAAGTCGAGCAACCCCGAAGGGCAGGTGCTGCTCATCAGCGGCTTCGGCACGCTCGACACGGCCATCGCCGCCGTGCGGGCCGGCGCGTTCGACTACATCAGCAAGCCGTTCAACATCGCCCAGGTCAAGGAGACGGTGGACCGCGCCCTGGCCCAGGCGGCGACCACGGCCAACAGCCACGCGGCGCGCCGCGAGGCCGGACCGCCCGAGCTCATCGGGCGTACCGCCGGCATGCTGGAGGTGTACAAGCAGATCGCCCGCGCCGCCGACTCGGGCGTGCCGGTGCTCATCACCGGCGAGAGCGGCACCGGCAAGGAGCTGGTCGCCCGCGCCATCCACGCCAACAGCCCGCGGAGCAGCCGCCCGTTCGTCGCGATCAACTGCGGCGCCATCCCGGACACGCTCCTCGAGTCGGAGCTCTTCGGCCACACGCGCGGCTCGTTCACGGGCGCCGTGAACGACACCAAGGGGCTCTTCGAGCAGGCGCACGGCGGCACGATCTTCCTCGACGAGGTCGGCGAGATGCCGCCCGCGCTGCAGGTCAAGCTGCTGCGCACGCTCGAGGACGGCGAGGTCCGTCCGGTCGGCGCGGCGCGCTCGGTGCGCATCGACGCGCGCGTCATCGCCGCCACCAACGCGGATCTCGAGCAGGCCATCAGCGACCAGAAGTTCCGGCAGGACCTCTACTACCGCCTCGGCGTCATCGTCATCCGCATGCCGCCGCTGCGCGATCGGCCCGCCGACATCGCCCTGCTCGTGGAGCGGTTCCTGCAGAACGCGAACGACCGCGCCGGCCGCCGCGTGGAGCTGGCCGAGGACGCGCTGGCCGCGCTCGCGGCCCACGACTGGCCGGGCAACGTGCGCGAGCTCGAGAACACGGTCGAGCGCCTCGTCCTCTTCAGCCGCGGGTCGCGCCTCGAGCTGGCCGACCTGCCCGCCGCTCTACGGCACGGCCGCGCCACTCTCGAGACGCGGCTCTTCACCGACCTCCCCTCGCTCGACGAGCTCGAGCGGCGCTACCTCGTCCACGTGCTCGAGGCCGTCGGCGGCAACCGCACCCGCGCCGCCGAGGTGATGGGCATCGATCGCCGCACGTTCTACCGGATGGCCGAGCGGTTCGGCGTGGACCTCAAAGACTGAGGCACCCGGACGCAGTATGATGCGGCCAGCCGGAAACGAGTCCGATATCCTCGTGTCAAGCCGCACGACGGGCCAAGTGCTGAGCCGATGAGCGAACGAGCGACGGTGGTGGTGACGGGCGCCGGCCTGGCGATTCCGCTCGGCACGACGGCCGCGACGATCGCGGAGCGCCTGCGGCGCAGCGAGTCCGGCATCGGGCGGTTCGGCGTCTTCGACGTCTCCGGCCTCGGCGTCGCGGCCGGCGCGGAAACGCCCGCGGTCGATATCGCCGGCCGCATGCGCTTCCCCAAGAACGAGAAGTTCATGGGGCGAAGCGTCCGCCTCGCCCTGCACGCCGCGTTCGACGCGGTCGCCGCCAGCCGGATCGATCTCCCCTCCCTCGACCCCTTCCGCGTGGGCATCTACACGGGCTCCGGCCAGACGGGCCTCGAGAGCGCGGAGTTCTTCCGCGGCCTCGAGATCGCCGCCGACAGCGGCGACACGCCGGACTACCGGGGTCTGGGCGGGCGCGCGGCCCGCGCCGTCGATCGCTACTGGTCGCTCCGCACGCTGTCGAACGCGGGCCTCGGCCTGCTGTCGATGGAGCTCGGCGCGAAGGGCCCGAGCGCGAACTTCGTGCAGGGGGACACGGCGTCGCTGCAGGCCGTGACGGCCGCCACCGACGATCTCGCCGAGGGCCGTTCGGACGCCGTCCTCGCCGGCGGGTACGACTCGCTCCTCACCCAGTCCACCGTGCTGGCCTACGCGCGCGCCGGCCTGCTCTCCCCCGCCCGGCCCGACGCGGCAGGGCGGCCCTTCGATCGCGGCCGCGACGGTCTCGTGCTGGGCGAGGGCGCGGGCTTCGTGGTGCTCGAGCGCGAGGCGGACGCGCGCCGGCGCGGCGCCCCCGTGCTGGGGCGCGTGCTGGGGTTCGGCTCGGCCACCGAGACCGGCGACGCGCCGCCGAAGACCACCGTCGAGACCGCCGCCACGGCGATCGCCCACGCCACGGGTGGCGTGCGGCCGGATTTCGTGGTGGCGCACGGCATCGGCACGGCCGACGCCGACCGCGACGAGGCGCGGCTGCTGGCCCGCGTCGTCGCCGGCGCGCCGGTCACCGCGTTCAAGGGCGCGACCGGCTACCTCGG
>JAHECP010000214.1 GCA_024641665.1 Acidobacteriota bacterium | reverse complement strand
AGCGCGGGCGGCCAGTCCGCCACGCCGGCGGTCAGGACCGTCGACGACAGCGGCGGCGGCGCGGGCACCGTGCGGGGACGCGCCTTCGCGCACGCACCCGGCCCCAGCGCGACCGCCACAGCCGCCGCGGTGAGACGCCCCAAGCTGCGCATCTCCGGCATTCTAATCCTTACTGACGCTTGTTCGTTCACGGGACTATCGCTTGTCCGTTCACGGACCTGACGCTTGTTCGTTCACGGGAACTGACGCTTGTCCGTTCACGGGCGTGGCCCGAACGGACAGGGAGCATTCCGGAACGGACAAGGTTCACCGTGAACGGACAAGGTTCATCGTGAACGGACAAGGATTACCCGTGAACGGGCAAGCCTCACCCGTCATGTCCTCGGAAAGGAGAGCCGGAACGTCGTGCCGTGGCCCGGGGTCGACTCGACGGCGATCTCGCCGTCGTGCAGCTGGACGATCCGGTAGACGAGCGACAGGCCGATGCCGCTGCCCTGGGGCCTGGTGGTGAAGTAGAGGTCGAAGATTCGCGCGAGGTGATCGGGCGCGATGCCGACGCCGGTGTCGGTCACGGTGACCTCCACGCGGCGGCGGGCCGTGGCGCGGCCGCGCAGCTCGAGCGTGCCGCCGTCCGGCATCGCCTGGCAGGCGTTCATGGCGAGGTTCACGAGCGCCTGTTGCAGCATGACCAGGTCGGCGTTGATGTCGGGCAGATCCCGCGCGCAGTCGATCCGGACCGTCACCGCCGTGCGCCGCGCCTCCGGCTCCACGACGCGCGCCACCTCGGTCATCACGTCGGCGAGCTGGACGGGCTGCAGCCGCAACTCCTCGGGCCGCAGGAACTTCAGCAGGCCGCCCATCACCTGATCGAGCCGCTTGATGCCGTCGCCGATCGTCGCCACGTGCCGGGCGAGGTCGGGCGCCACCGGCGGCGGCGCCTCGCGGATGCCGCCGAGGCTGCCGCCCTCGCCCGCCTCGGCGACGAGCGGCTGCGGCGCCGCCTCGCGCTCGCGCTGAGCCGCCTGCTGCAGCTTCTGCTTGAGCAGCTCCAGGTGGATCGTCATCGCGTTCAGCGGGTTCTTCACCTCGTGGGCGACGCCCGCCATCAGCCGGCTGAACGACGACAGCTTGTGCGAGTAGTTCACCATCGACCGCACGCGGTCGAGGTAGGCGACGTTGCGCGCCACGAGCAGGGCACCGGTGACGCGCCCGTCGGCGTCCTTCACGGCGTCGACCAGCAGCGCGCGCTCGGCGCCGCCGGTCTCGCGGTCCTCGGGGCCGACCGCCGCGCCCACGGGACCGCGCGCCCGGCCGTCGCCGAGCGTCCCCTCGACGAGACGCCGGCACACGTGTCGCTCGTCGAGCCAGTCCGCGATCCGCCGCCCGGTCTCGGCCCCGGGCAGCATCGCCCGCATGGCCGCGTTCGCGAACAGGAGCTCGCCGCCCGGGCCGAAGAGCGCCACGGCGTTCTCGAGCGCCTCGCCGACCGACGCGAGGCTCGCGTCGGGCGCCGGAGGCGGCGTCCCGGGTCCGGCCCGGTCGCGTGTCGAGGCGAGCTGGGCGCTCACCGCCTCGAAGGAGCTGCCGAGCAGCTGGAACTCCTCGCCCGGCGGCAGGTCGAGGCGGACGTTGAACTCGCCCTGGCCGAGTCGCGCGAGACCGCTCTTGATCACGTGGATGGGGCGCAGCATCCACTGCGCCAGCAGCACGGCGACCAGCACGGCCACGACCAGCGCGACGAGCGCGGTTCGCGCGGCGCGGTGCACGGCCTCGCCGAGGCCCTCGCGCACGAGCAGCATGGAGAGCGCGATGCGGATCGACCCGAACTCCCGGCCGCCGACGAGCAGCGGCTGGCGGATCTCGAAGAGCCGGTCGGAGTAGATGGCGCGAATCTGCGTCCACGCGCTCTCGCGCCGCAGCGCTTCGAGCGAGGCGTGCGGCGGGATGGGCTGTCCCTCCATCTCCGGGAAGCTGTGGGCGATGGCGACGTCGCGGGTGTCGACGATGGCGGCGAACGCGACGCCGCGCGCGTAGGCCACGCTCGACTCGAGCAGCGATCGGACGCCGGGATCGGCGCGCAGCGCCTGCGCCGGATCGGACGACTCGGGCACCACCTTGCTCGCCGCCTGGTACATGGCGTTCGCGAGCAGCTCGGCCCGGGCCTGGGCGTCGGTCAGGCTCAGGCGCGCGAGCGAGACGATCTGGACCAGCCCGAGCGCCACGACCACGGCGCCGACGAGCGCCGTGACGCCCGCCACCTGCTTGGTCTTGATGCTCGCCATGGCGCGCGGCCGCTTAATCGCCGGCGACCAGCTTCTCCTCGCGGAACCGGTTCAGCTTGTTGTGCAGCGTCTTGAGGCTGATACCCAGGATCTCGGCGGCGCGCGTCTTGTTGTTGCCCGTGTACTCGAGCGTCAGCAGGATCAGCCGCCGCTCGGCCTCCTCGACGGTCGTGCCCGGCGCGAGCGTCACCGCCTTGGGCGGCGCGCCGCTCCCCGCCGCCACGGGCGGCGGCAGGTGCTTGCGCTCGATGAAGTCCCCCTCGGCGAGAATCGTCGCCCGCTCGACCACGTTGCGCAGCTCCCGGATGTTGCCCGGCCAGGTGTAGCTCTCGAGCGCGCGCAGTGCGTCGGGCGCCACCGCCTTCACGGCCTTCTGGTTGCGCGCGTTGGCCTCGTCGAGAAACGCCTGCACGAGCAGCGGGACATCGTCGAGACGCTCGCGCAGGGGCGGCAACGCGATCGAGAACACGTTCAGCCGGTACAAGAGATCCTCGCGCAGCCGGCCCGAGCGCACCGCTTCCTCCGGGTCGGCGTTGGTCGCCGCCACGACGCGCACGTCCACCGCCTGCTCATCGCGCCCGCCGAGCCGCCGGAACGTGCGCTCCTGCAGTACGCGCAGGAGCTTCACCTGCATGACCGGCGCCATCTCCGCGATCTCGTCGAGGAAGAGCGTGCCGCGGTGCGCCAGCTCGAAGCACCCGAGCCGACGGTCGTAGGCGCCCGTGAACGCGCCCTTCTCGTGCCCGAAGATCTCGCTCTCGAGCAGCGACTCGGGGATGGCCGCGCAGTTGATCGCGATGTAGGGCTGGCTCGCCCGCGGGCTGAGCTCGTGGATCGTCTGCGCCACGAGCTCCTTGCCCGTGCCCGACTCGCCCGAGATCAGCACGGACGCCCCCGTGGGCGCCGCCTGCTCGATCACGCGGTAGACCCGGCGGATGCCGACGCTCCCGCCCACGATGCGGCCGAAGCGGCCCTGGTCGCGCAGCTGGCGCCGCAGCCCCTTCACCTCGCGCACCGTCGCCAGCCGCTCGACGATCTTCTGGAGCAGGATGCGCAGACGCTGCGGATCCACCGGCTTGGTCAGGTAGTCGTAGGCGCCCGCCTTGATCGCCTCGACCGCCGTGTCGACGCTCCCCTGCGCGGTCAGGATCAGCAGCGTCATGTCGCTGAGCTGGTCCTCCAGCGCGTGCAGCAGGTCGAGGCCGCTCATGCCCGGCATCACCAGGTCGCTGACGATGATCGACGGACGAAACGACCCGATGGCCGCAATCGCGGCCTCGCCGCTCTCGACCCCTTCGGCGGTATAGCCCCACGAGCGCACGAGCTCGGTCAGGCCCTCGAGCGTGGCGCGGTCGTCTTCCACGATCAGCACGCGCTCGGGCTCGGACGCTCCGGACCGTCGGCTCATGGCAGGCATGTCTCCAGCGGCCAGTGTATACCCCGGAAGGTAATTGTTACACGGTACGGGTTCGACCATGTCACCCAACTCCATTCTATGCAAGGGGTTACATCCGGTACGGCGCTTGCGCGCGCTTGGGGTGCACAGGTGGTACCGACGACCCCTGTGGTAGATTCCGAACGTGGACCTGCCTTCGCCCGGCGCGGACGACACCGCGCCGACCATCCCCGAACTTGACCGGGGCTCCGCCCCGGACCCCGGCCCGACGTCGCCGCGACCGGGCCGCATCCCGCCGTCGGCACGGCTCGTCGCGCTCGCCGAGACGGTGCTCTGCTCCGGCTTCCCGACGCAGATCCTGCTGATCGTGCTGCTCCAGACCGGCGGGCTCTCGCCGATCGACGCGAACGGCCAGCTCTCGCTCCAGTTCGTGGTCACGCTGTCGCTTCTCGACGCGGCGCTCGTGATCGGGCTGGTGCTGGTCTTCCTCACCGCGCACGGCGAATCGCCCCGCGCGATCTTCCTCGGGCGGCGGCCGCCCGCCGGCGAGGTGCTGCTCGGCCTGTTGCTCGTGCCGATCGTCTTCTTCGGCATCGTCGCGATCGTGGCGTCGATTCGCGTGTGGCTGCCGGGGCTGCACAACGTGGCGCGCAACCCGCTCGAGGTCCTGCTCGCCGAGCGGCGTGACACGGGACTGTTCCTCGCCGTGCTGGTGGTGGCCGGCGGGCTGCGCGAGGAGGTGCAGCGCGCGTTCGTCCTGCACCGGTTCGAGCAGTATCTCGGCGGCGCCTGGGTCGGGCTCTTCCTGTTCAGCCTGGCCTTCGGCGCGGGACATCTGGAGCAGGGCCATGACGTCGCGGTCGCGACGGCGTGTCTCGGTTTCTTCTGGGGCCTCGTCTACCTGCAGCGCCGGAGCATCGTCGCCACCGTGACGAGCCACGCCGGCTTCAACCTGGTCGAGGCGCTCAGGTTCCTGTTGATGGGTGGCTAGCGCCGCTTACGACCGGTGCACCGGGTGCACGGAGTGCACGCCGTGCACGGCGGTGCGAGGTGACGCGAGGGCTGCGATGACGCGCATCTTCTCTTCAAGGGAGAAGCCGCGCCTCTGCGCCAGATCGGCGCCTCGTCGCACCCCTGTGCACCCAGGTGCACGTTGCACCTGGTGCACCCCGAGGCGTCAGCCCTTTCCCCGCGAGACGTAGAGCACGTTGACGTCGGCGCGGCGGCGCAGGTCGGCGATCCAGGCGTCGATGAGCCCCTGTCGGCGCTCGGCGGCGAGGCGCGCGCGCGCGTCGGCCTGGACCTCGGCAAAGGGCAGGAGCCGGCCGTCCCGCGAGAACAGCGCGGCGTGATCGCGGTAGTACTGCTGCACCTCGGCGTCGGTGGGCTGCACGACCCCGAACCGCTGCTCGAGATAGACGGCAATCCGCACGTCGTTGCGCGCGATCTCGCGCAGGCGCTCGTCGTCCAGCCCAATCCGGGCCAGCGTCTCGGCCTCGGGCACGCGCGCGGCGAGCCCCGCGCACAGGTCGGCAAGTTTGCGGTCGACGGTCGCCTCGGCCGGCTCGGGCAGCGCATAGCGGTCCACCTCGGCCAGGACGAGCCGGCGCTCGATGAGCGCGTTCATCGCGGTCTCGACCGGGTCGGCGGCGCCCCTGGCGTCGGCGATCCCGACCACGAGCGCGACGGCCGCGTCCGACAGCGTCACGACCTGACCGCCCACGATGGCCAGGATGCGGTCGATGACCTCGGCCGACGCGCGGCCCGCGCCGAGCGCCGTCACGGCCATCGCGGCCACCACCATCCAACGCACCACGGTCGTCCTCGTCCTCGTCATCAGAACGCCTGTCCGAAGCTGATGTGAATCGCGGTGAGCGACTCGCGCCCGCCCGACACGAGCGTCTGCCGGTTCAGCTTGAAGCCCAGGTCCACGCGCAGCGGGCCGATGGGCGATTTGTAGCGCAGGCCGAAGCCGACGCTGCCCCTGAGCTGGCCGAGGTTGATGCCGCTCGCGCGCTTGAACACGTTGCCCGCGTCCACGAACCCGACGACGCCAAGGCTGCGCCACTGGGGCGAGCGCAGCTCGGCGTTCAGCACGACGAGCCCGTTGCCCCCGATGGGGAAGCCGCTGGATCCGATCGTGTCGGGACGTCCGAGCTGGTCGAGCGCGAAGCCGCGCACCGTGGAGTCGCCGCCGGCGAAGAACCGCTCGCTCGCCGGGAGATCGCGGACCCTCGTCACGAGCGGCTGCCCGTCCGCGCCGAGCACGGGGTTGCCGCTCGCGTCGGTCTCGACCAGGTCGCGAGGAAAGCCGGTGGCCAGGCCCAGGCGCGCGCCCAGCGCGAGAATCAGGCGGTTCCCGGTCAGCTGCCGGTACGTGAAGCCCTGCAGGAACGTCTTGACGTAGCCGACCTGCGAGCCCATCGCGCGGGCCGCCATCTCGCCGTCGACGCTCAGCAGGCGGCCCTTCGCGGGGTCGATGGCGTCGTCGCGCGTGTCGCGGACGAGCGAGCCCGAGAACGTCGACAGGCGCACCTGGGGAAACAGCCGGTCGATGAGCAGCTGGTCCGCGGGCGTGAGCCGGTCGTCGAAGACCTTGGTGTACCCGAAGCTGTAGCGCCCCGCGAACCGCAGGTGGGGCCGGAGCGCCTTGGAGACCTCGGCCGTGACGCCCTTGCGGAAGAAGTTGAAGCTGGTGCGCACGCCCTGCTCGAGGAACCCGTTGACGAGCAGGTCGGCGTTGGAGCCGAAGGCGCGCGGCTCGCGGTAGCTGCCGACGACGCGGTACTCGTTGAAGTGGCCGCTGCGCGACGGGTCGGTCACGTTGTCGCTCTGCCGGACGCTCAGCCGGGTGTACAGGTTGACCGAGCGGTTCTTGCCCCACAGGTTGCGGCGGCCGATCTCGAAGAAGCCGCGCGGCGCGATGTCGATGCGCTCGGTGGGCGGGCCACCCGTGCTGCTGGGCCGCTGCCGCCGGCCGCCCTCGAGGCCGCCGCCGTAGCCGATCGTGGTGGCGGGCGCCTCCTCGACGGTGACGAGCAGGTCCCGGCGCGAGCCGCCGTGGTCGAGCACGCTGATGTCGACGCGGCGAAAGAGGCCCAGCGCCTGGAGGCGGCGCTGGCTCTCGATGCGCTCGCTCAGGCCGAGCGGGTCGCCGGGCTTGAGCGGCAGCTCGCGCAGGATGGTGCTGGTGCTCGTGCGCGTGTTGCCCACCACGATGATGTGATCGACGATGGCCTGCGGCCCCTCCTCCACGGTGAACACGAGGTCCACCGAGGTGTGATCCGCGTTGAAGCGGGGCGCCACGCGGACCGACGCCGACAGGTAGCCCCGATCGAGATAGAGCCGGGTGACGGCATCGCGGTCGGCGAGCGCCAGCCGATCGGAGAACGGCTGTCCGGACCTCGATTGGACGACCGCGTCGAGATCGCCGGACGCGACGGCGCGGTTGCCTTCGATGTCGACGCGGTCCACGAGCGTCAGCGGTCCCTCGGTGATGACGATGCGGGGAGTCACGAAGGCGGTGGTCGCGCCGCGCTCGGCCGCGGGCGGCTCGGGCACCGACGAGACGACCTTCACCTCGGCGTAACCGAGACGGCGATAGTAGCGCTCGATGGCCGACACGTCGGCGTCGAGGCGCGAGGCCACGAACGGCTCGCCGGGCTGGGTCCGCACGAGCGGCCGGAGCTCGCTCTCCGGCACGGCCCGGTCGCCGGTGATCTCGACCGCGGAGACGCGGTACTGCACGCCCCGGCGGACGGTGAAGACGATGTCGAGGCGGTCGTCCTGCTGCGTGCGGCGGTGGCTCGCCTGCGCGCGCGCGTAGCCCTGCTCCTGCAGGTACTGCTCGATGCGGCGATCCGAGTCCTCGAGCAGGTCCTCGTCGACGGAACCCTCGCGCGCGACCGGCACCAGGTCCTTCTCCCGGTCGGCCGGGAGCGGGTCGCCCTCGAACGTCACCTCGACGAACGGGCCGGACTCGACGTCGATCGTCAGGTCGATCGTCCGGCCGTCGGGACCGACGGTCGCGTCGTGGCGGGCGGTCGCCTCGTAGTAGCCGCGGCTGCGCAGCTCCGTCACGTAGCGGGCCAGTGCGCGATCGAGGCCGTCGCGGTCGTAGTCGCCGCCCGCGTGCACGTCGAGCCGGTCGAGCAGCAGGGCGTCGGGCAGGCGGGGCGAGCCGACTACGGTGACGGCGCCCACGCGGGCGCGCGGGCCGGCCTCGACGTCGAAGACGAGCACGAGCCCCCGCGGTTCCTGTCGCGGCGGCGCGGGCGTGACCGTCGCGCGGGCGTAGCCGAAGCCGGCGTAGAGGTCCTCGAGGGCGCGCGCCGCGGCCGGCGCGCGGCCGACGGGCGGCAGGCCGTTGAACCGGTCCTCGAGCGTCGCGCGCAGCCGGCTCTCCGGCAGGCCGAGGTCGCCCTCGAAGTCCACGCGCACCACGCTCTGCAGCGGCACCAGGTCGTAGCGCAGCGCGACGCCGGCGCCGTCGCGCGTGGCGTCCACCAGCACGTTCTCGAAGCGCCCGATGCCGAACAGCCGCGCGATGCTGTCGCGCACCTCGACGAGCGACAGCGGCTGGCCCGCGCGCGTCTCCACGAGGCCGACGAGGCCCGGCTCGGTGACCGCCTGGCCGTTCTCCTCGAGGTGGACGGAGGTGACCGTCAGGCCCGCGAAGGGCGCCCCGGGCGGCACCTGGGCCGCCGCCGGGCCCGCGAGGGTCGCCGCGAGCGCCGCG
>JAHECP010000051.1 GCA_024641665.1 Acidobacteriota bacterium | reverse complement strand
CCACGGCCCGCGCGGCGGCGCTGTCCGGATCGGGGGGCGCCTTCGCGACGAGCTCCGCGGCGCGGTCCGGCTGGCCCGCGGCGAGCGCGAGATCGACCGCCTCCACGAGCGCGGTACGAGCCCCGTCGGGCAGCGCGACCGCGCGCTCGTAGGCCCGGAGCGCCTCGGTGGTCCGACCCTGCGCGGCGAGGCTCTTCGCGAGCCAGAGGCGCGCGCCCAGATTGTCCGGCTCGGCCGAGACGACGGCGCGCAGCTCGCGCTCGGCGGCCGCGGGCTTGCCCTCGCGGAACAGGATCTCGCCGAGATTCTGCCGCCCGAGCGCAGTCTTCACCGTGCCGATGTAGCCGAGCGCCCGCAGCCGGGCGAGCGCCTCGTCCTGGTCGCGTCGCGCGCCGGAAGGGGCCGGCGGCGGCGTGAACGGGGGAGCGGGCCGCCGGACGACCGGCCTCGACGCGGCGTCGGGCGGGAGCATCGCGGTGACCACGCGGCCGGGCATCTCGGTCATCACCGGCAGGCCCGCCAGATGCAGGACCGTCGGCGCCACGTCGAGCGGCGTGACGAGACCCCGATCGGGCGGGGGCCCGGCGTCCGGCGACGGTCCGGTCGCGGTGAGCGCGCGGGCCTCGGCGACGGCGAGGATTCCGTACGGGCGATGCCAGGCGGTCGCCGGTCCCGTGAGGTTCGACGGGTCCTCGGCCACGCCGGCCGAGGACGGATAGAAGCCGTGGTCCGAGCACACGACGATCAGCGTGTCGGGCGGGCTGGCGCTCGCGAGGGCGGCCAGCAGCCAGTCGGCGTCGCGGTAGACGCGCTCGATCGCGCGAGGACCCCGGACCGGGTCGGTGACGAACAGGTGCGACACCGTATCGATGTCCTCGATGTAGACCGCCAGCAGATCCGGCCGCTCCGTGCGGGCCAGGTCGACGGCGATGGCCGCGTAGGTCCTCGAGCTCGCCACTGCGGCGGCGAGGTGGGCGATCTTGTTCTGGTACAGGCGACTGGCGCCGGTCGCCGACGCCACCCGCGCCGCGTCGAGCTCGCGTCTGGTGAGCGGCACGTAGGCGGCGAGATCGTCGTAGCCCAACTGGTCGGGCCTCACGATCTTCGCACGCACGCGTTCCAGCATGGCCGGCGTGCCTGGATAGACGAGGCCGGCCTCGTCCAGCGTCGTCGGCTTGATCAGTTGCGGGGCGAGGCCGTCGGACACGATCACGCCGCGCACCGTCTCGGCCGGCCAGGTGGCCCACCAGCCGACGATCGCGACCGTCCGGCCCGCGTCGGAGAACAGGTTCCAGAGCGCCGGCACCTGCCGCTGGCTCGACCCGATGGGCATCTGAGAACCATCGGGCAGGTCGACCATGAAGTCGAGGATGCCGTGCTCCTCCGGCGGCAGTCCGGTCGCGATCGTCGTCCAGATGATGGGGGAGAGAAGGGGCGGCGTCGGGTGCATGACGCCCGTGCGGCCCGCGGCCCTCAGGCGCTCGAACGCCGGGAGCTTCCCGGCGCTGACGAGCGGGTCGATGGCGAGCCAGTCCGCCGCGTCGAGGCCCACGAGGACGACGCGGTGTGGCGCCGGCGCGTCGCCCGCGGCATGCGGGGCCGGCGACAGCCAGAGCGCCGCGAGCAACAGACCGGCGGCGGCGAATCGCCGACGCTGGTCGGAGCCCGGCGTCGCCTCGGATCGGCGGGCGACACGGAGGGCGGACGGGTCAGAGGGGGGTGTCACTGCGGAACCTCGGGTCCAGCCTGAGACACGCCGATCCTACGCCCGGGCCCGAGGGCAGGCAAGGCGGCGCACGCGGGCGCGCGGCGAGTGTGATATCTTCCCGCGCGCGTGCGCCTCTTTGAGCTCCGGACCTCTTGCGTTCGTGCGGCGCGCCGGCGGCACAGCCCGGCCGGCGCGGTCGGCGTCATCGTCGCGGCCCTGTCTCTGGCCGCCGCGGCGCCCGCGGTGGGGCAGATCACGGTCGTCGACAAGGGCGACCACACGCTGACGCTCAGCGGCGTCATCCAGGCCCAAAGCCTCCTGCTGAAGACGCCCGGCCAGCCGGCGCTTGACAACGTGACCTTCCGCCGCCTGCTCGTCATCGCGCAGGTGAACGTCAGCCGAAGCTGGATGGGCGAGTTCGAGGTCGACTTCGGCAATTCGCACGTGATCATCAAGAACGCGTACCTCCAGTACGCGGGGTGGCGCGACCGGGGGCTCCTGCTGACGGTCGGCAACCAGAAGCTGCCATTCTCGCGGAGCTACATGAGCTCGGGCCAGAAGCATTCGCTGACCGAACGTCCGTTCACCGGCGATGCGCACTACGGCACGCTTAACCGCGCCCTCGGCGTGCGCCTGGACGGCTGGACCCGCAGTCAGCGGATCCAGTGGTCGGCCGCGCTCGGGTCGTCGCTTCACCCGACGAGCGCGTTCCAGCTCGCCTTCGACTCGCCGGCGAACGACGACGGCAGGAGCAACGAGGGCGTGGCCGTTGTCGGACGCCTGGAGTTGCATCCGTTCGGCGCGACGCCGCGCGATCAGGGGGACTTCCACACGCCAGTCTGGCGCGCCGTCGTCGGCGTGGCGGCCTACCGGTGGTGGAACTCCGGCGACCGCGCCGAACTCGCCGGTGCCAATCTCGGCTCGTCGCGCGCGTTCGAGCTGAGCGGTGGGCTGCGGGGCCACGGCGTCTCGCTGGACGCGGAGTTCGAGCCCGTGCGCGCGACCGCGCGGGCCGACGCGCCGGCGGGCGGACTGTTCCAGGGCCGCGTCGCCGAGTTGCGCAAGGGCTCGGTCGAGGGCAGCTACATGGTGGTGAACCACCGGCTCGAGCTGGCCGCGGGCCTCGACGTGCTCGCGGCCGCCGCCTACGCGCGGGCCTGGCGCCGCACGTCGGTCGGCGCGACCTGGTTCCTGCACGAGCGGGCGGTGGAGCTCAAGATGACCTACCGCCGCGACGCGAACGTCACCGGCCGGCCGGACGCGTTCCTGCAGGAGACCTTCGTGCAGATGCTGCTGGTGTTCTAGACGCGAGCCGACCTTCGCGGTCGCAAACCCGACCGGCGGGCCGGGGCACCGCGCGTCCAACCCTGGTTCAGGTCTGGCCGGCCGGCGGGCCGTGCACGCTCAGCTCCGCAATCGACCAGTACATCTCGTCGTCGTGGCCGATCTGCGTCAGACGAATGTAGCGGCACGGCGTGCCGACGGGCACGGCAATCGGCAGCGACGCAGGATCGTCCAGCGCGCCGACGACGGCCAGGCCGGACACCGAGCCGCGAAACACCGGGGTCCAGTCCGTGTCGTCGCGCGACACGTCGACCTCCAGCATCCGCGGGTAGTCGTCGGCGAACCGTCCGAGCTGCATGGTCACGGCGCCGACCTGACGGGCCGTGCCCAGATCCGCGAGCACCCATTCGCCGCCGCGCTGCGGACGATCGGTCGTCCAGCGCGTGTCGAGCCGGCCGTCGGCCGCCTGCGGCAGCGCCGTCGAATTGACGGAGGCGGTCAGGCGCGCGATGGCCAGCCCCGGTCCCTCCGCTGACGCCGGAGCAGGAGCCGCCGGCGCCGGCAGCCAGTACAGTGCCGATTCGGCCCACGTGCCGCGCCGGACGAAGGCGGGGGACGCATCGAGGAGGGCCTGCAAACTCCTGCCCCGGCGGCTTTCCGTGTGGACGACGACGGCGATGGGTCCGTACGGGGCGAGCGCCTCCAGCCCCGTCAGGTCGCCGTGGTCGAGCGCCCGGGCGAGGGCCACCTCGTGCGGCGGGAAGTAGCCGCTGTAGCCGTTCACCACCGGCTTGCCGTGCACCGTGCCGCGCAGCATGGCACCCAGATCGTCCCCGATGTCTCCCATCGGCAGCTCGGCGACGGCGCGGGCTCCGGCCACGTCTCCCATCCAGGGGGCCGGCTGGCGCAGGGGCGAGGGGACGACCGGCATCGGTCCGAACCAGCCTTCGGCCATGACGGCGCAGCCCAGCACCGCGGCGACGACCGTGGTGCGGCGCCCGGGCGCGAGCAGGCGCGCGAGGACGAGCGCGGCGGCGACGGCGAGGCACAGGATGAATACGAGGCCGAATCGAGACGGCACACGCAGGCCGTCGTAGCCGGGAAGCATCAGGAGCCAGGCGTACGGCGCCTTGATCGGGCCCAGGTGCCAGAACGGCTTGCCCAGGAACCGCGGCGACGGTCCCCAGCACAGCGCGAAGGTCAGCAGCGCGGCCAGCAGGTAGAAGACCGTCACGCGATCGACGCGTGACGCGGACACGCCGGGGTACCCGGAGACCACGTAGAGGAACGCGGCCACCAGCATGACCTTGAACGGCTTGTTCGCGTTGACGACCGGAATCGTGGTGACGCCGAGGTTGATGTGGAAGCCGCCCGTCAGCCAGGACGCCAGGGCCAGCAAGCCCCAGATCAGGGCCACGCTCCCGACGAACAGGCGGAACCAGCGGAGGCGTCCTGGCGCGGCGTTCGGATGCACGACGGCCCAGAAGCGCGTCGTCCAGATCGACCACGCGATGCCCGCCGTGGTGACGGCGAGGATGACGAACCCTGGAAACAGTTCGCCTTCCGGCGAGGGCTTGAGGATTTCCCCCCACAGCTTCAGGCGGTAGCTGCTTCCGAAGATCGCCGAGACGTCGGAGCTGTAGAACTCGATCTCCGACAGCGATCGGGTCATGTCGTAGGCCGTGTGGAACCGCAGGTACCCGATGAGGAACGGCGCCACGAGGAGGCCCGCCGCCGCGAACCAGCCGAGGGAAGCCGCAAGCGTGCGCGGCCGTCGGCCCGCGAACCACACCAGCCAGAGGCCGGCCAGCACCGGGAAGAAGAGCAGGAGGTAGCCGTTCGTCAGCCCCTGCATCAACCAGCAGAAGGCGGCGAACGGAAACCCCCAGCGTCGTCCGCGCAATCCGGCGTGGAGGCCGAGCAGGGCGAGCGGCATCCAGAAGGAGAACAGCACCTGGAGGTGCGCGAGCTGTGCCACGCGATAGGGACTGAAGCCGTACGCCGCGCCCGCGACGAACGCGACGTCGTCGCGGCCCGTGAGGTCGCGGACGAGCAGATGCATCGCGATCGCCGACAGCGGGAACGAGACGATGAACGCGAGGTTGTAGGCGAGCTCCGGCGAGCCGGTCAGCCATTGGATTGGCGTCGTGAGCGGCGTCATGCCCACCAGGTGCTCGGAGAACGAGAGCATGCCCGGGGCCGGGTAGAACGCCGGCGCATCCCACCAGCGTGCCGTCAGCGGCCAGGCGTGGGCGTTCCACCAGAGGATCCACGTGTTGAGCACCGGATCGCCGGGATCGCTCGGCAGCTGGTGCAGCAGATCCCGCAACACCGGCAGCAGCTGAATCAGGGTGACGAGCAGGTAGACCGCGACGGCCGCCGTCAGGCCGGGGCGCGCACCCATCCAGCGGGCGAACGCCGTCCGATTCGACGGCGGGCGGCTCGTCACCAGCGGCCGCCTCCGGCGAGGCGCCGACGACACTCTGGAGGGAACGCGAACGACATGGACCCCTTCCGGCCGGCGTTCGCCGACATCGAGCCCGGCCGCGAGCGATCGCGCGTGCCGCTCCCGGGGCGGCAGCCGAACGCGGCCCGTATCGTACAACATCTCGCGTCGGGCGGGCCTGGCGCGGAGCCGTCAGCGGCGGTGTGCTATAGTGGGAGCCACCAAGAATGACCTACCTGAAGATGGCGGTGGACGTGCCCAGGGCGCTGCCGCGGTACCTGGCTGCTGCCGCGCCGGTGACCTTTGCAGAGGGCTTCTACGCCGAAGAGCGTGAAGGGATCGACACGTATCGGTGGATGGGACTGTCGGGTCGGCTGTCGTTCGAGCCGTCCGCGGCGGAGCGGTACCTCGAGCTGGCGCCGCTCTCCGAGTTCCAGGATCTCTCGCAGCGGCTGACCGTCGAGGCCGCCGGTCGGGAGCAGACCTTCGATCTGGTCGGCGGCTGGCAGCGCCTGCCGGTGGTCGTGCCGGCGGGGGCCGGCGACCTGGCGCTCTGCGCGAACAAGATCTTCCCCCGGGCCTACTATCCGACCGATACCCGCGAGCTCGCCGTGCGGGTGCGCCCGCCCGTCCTGCATGAGGATGCGCACCGCCACGCGGAGATCGCGCGCCAGTACGCCAACGCGGTGACGAACCTCCGCGAGATGGCCGACGGGCGGACGCGGTTGTCGTCGACGCCGGTGAGCCTGGGCATCGACCTGCACGGCGCCTGCAACGTGAATCCTCCCTGCGTCTACTGCGAGTGGGACTTCAACAAGGCGCTCGAGGGCGACAACGTCGACACCCCGTTCACGCTGGAGACCCTCAAGGACTTCGGCCCGTTCTTCGACAACGCCTCGAGCCTCGTGAACTGCTCGATCGGCGAGCCGTTCATGATGAAGCCGATCGACGACCTGTTCGACGCGTTCGATCGGGGCGGCAAGCTGCTCGAGATGACGACGAACGGGCAGATCCTGACCGACCGGAACATCCAGAAGCTGATCGGACGCAGCGTCGATCTGTACGTCTCGCTCGACGCCGGCACGCGCGAGACCTACGCGAAGCTGCGGAATGACCGGTTCGACGTCATCCTGCGGAACCTCCGGCGTCTGATCGAGGCGAAGGGGGGGCCGGGGCACCTGCCGCGGGTGCACCTGGTGTTCATGCCGATGCGGGTCAACGTGCGCGAGCTGGACGACTTCGTCCGCATCTGCGCGGATCTCGCGGTCGATTGCATGGTGCTGCGGCCGCTGAACTACTCCGACTCGACCGATCTCGAGTGGGAGCGCGCCGGGTACCGGTATCGCTATCAGGACGAGCTGCTGCCGTTCGAGGAGCTCGTGTGGGTGAGCGGGCGCGCCATGGAGTTGTGCCGCCAGCTCCGCGTGCCGCTGGCCGACCAGATGAACTTCGGCGGGTCGATGGGCGAGATGTTCCGCGAGCAGTTCGAGGCGGGCCGGCGGTCGGTCGTGTCGGCGGCCGCGCCGGCTGCCGAGGCGGCGGAACACGCCGCGCCGGTCGCGACGGCGCCGGGCGCATCGCCGGTCGCGCAAGCCAAACCGGAAACGAGCGCGCCCACGACCGGTCCGGACGAGCCGCTGCCGTCGCTGGGAACCGAGCGCCGGCCGCTCTGCGTCGAGCCCTGGAAGAGCATGTACATCCTGCGACGGGGTATCCTCCCGTGCTGTTACGGCGCCCTGCCGGTGGCGCCGATGGGGCAGCACCGCGAGGCCTGGAACTCGCCGCTCCTGCAGGCGATTCGCGGCAAGCTGGCAGGCGGCCGCTTCCACCCCTATTGCCTGCGATCGCTCGCCTGTCCGATCGTCCGGAAGTCGGATCAGGCGCACGTCCTGCCGATGGCGCAGGCGCTCAGGCTGCGCGCCCGCAAGGTGTCGAATCGCCTCGATCGCTTGACGGCGGGCGTCTGGGGCCACGTGTTCTACCGCACCAAGTGGCTGGGCATCCGCGCCGCCCGGGCGTTGACGAACCCCCGCTACGTCGTCCACCACGCGAAGCGGCTCGTCGGCCGCACGTCCGGCCCCTCCGACCCCAAGCGCTAACCTAATCGCCCGCCTTCGTTCTGCCATTGCATCCGCAGCGAGGCCCATGCACAGCCGTGCGCCTGCAGACACGTGCTGTCCGTCGTGCAGGACCGTGGTCGGACTTCAGCAGGGGGATGAAAGGATGGTGCCGAGGGGCAGAATTGAACTGCCGACACCGTGATTTTCAGTCACGTGCTCTACCAACTGAGCTACCTCGGCACGGCATGATCGCCCGTTGGCAAGACCAAAATCTTACCACAGCGCCCGCTGAGCCCGCCACTGACGCTCACGGGCCGACGGGCTTGCGGGATCTGGTGCACCGAGGTGCACGGGGTGCACATGGTGCACCCGGTGCGCGGTGGCGCGACGGCTGCGATGGCGCGCGTCGTCTTTTCAGCGTTGAGCGAAGATGCGCCCCGGCGTGAGCCTCGGCGCCTCCTCGCACCGTCGTGCACCACGGTGCACGTTGCACCTTGTGCACCTGAGCTACCAAGATACGCGGCGGAGCCGTTGCCCCGCCGCACATCGAGAGCCGCTCACGCCGGCCGGATGTTCTGGTTGACGCGGAAGAAGTTCGTGGGGTCGTACTGCTTCTTCACCGCCGCCAGGCGTGTGTAGTTGTCGCGGAACGCGGCCTGCACGCGCTCCTGGCCTTCCTCCATCATGAAGTTCACGTAGGCGCCACCGGCCGAGTAGGGGTGCAGCGCGTCGAAGTAGTCCTTGCACCACTTTGTGATCGTCTTGGCATTCGTAGGGTCGGGGTCCACGCCCACGATCACCAGCGCAAAGGTGGCGTCCCGATAGGCGAACGCCGTGTCGCCCGCGCCCACGCGGTGCGCCGCGCCGTTGATCGGGTAGATGTGCACCTGCGAGAGCCCGGCGGGCAGCCGCGAGGCGTGCTCGAGGTGTTTCGCGATGGCCTCGTCGCCCAGCTCGTTCACGAAGTCGGCCCGCCAGTACCACTGGAGCCCGGCGGGAAGGAGCGGATCGAACAGGCCCTGCAGCGCCGGAAACGGCATCGGCCCCACGTGGTCGAGCAGGGGCTTGCCCACCGACCGCATCGCCTTCGTGGCGGCCTCGAACTGGTCCGCCGACCCGGGCGAGCACCAGATGATCGCGCACACCTTCCGGCCGTGCAGGGCTTCCGGGAACAGCGGCACGGCCGGCACGGTCAGAAACGCCATGAACCCGCTCACGTCCTCGGGCGCCCGGGCGATGAACTCCCGGTAGGCCTTCATCACCTGGCGCGTCTGCTCCAGGGGCCAGAAGGTCGGCCCCGCCTGCACCATCTTCACCGGGTGCAGCCGGAACAGGAACGACGTCACGACCCCGAAGTTGCCGCCCCCGCCGCGCACCGCCCAGAAGAGCTCCGGGTGCTCCTGCTCGCTGGCGGTGACGAAGCGGCCGTCGGCCAGGACGACGTCGACGGCCAGCAGGTTGTCAATCGTCAGCCCGTACTTCCGCGTCAGGTGGCCGATGCCGCCGCCCAGGGTCAGCCCGGCGACACCCGTCGTGGACACCGTCCCGCTGGGCGTGGCCATCCCAAAGGCGTGCGCGGCATGGTCCACGTCGCCCCAGAGGCACCCGCCTTCGGCGCGCACCTCACGCGCGGCGGGATCGACATGAACCCCGCGCATCCGCGACAGATCGATCACCAGGCCGTTGTCGCAAATGCTCAGGCCGCCGGCGTTGTGGCCGCCGCCGCGCACGGCCGTGAGCATCCGGTTCTCGCGGCCGTGATCCACGGCGGCGATCACGTCGGCGACGTCCGTGCACCGGGCGATGAGCGCCGGCCGCCTGTCGATCATCCCGTTGTGGACCTTCCGCGCCGCCTCGTAGGCGGCGTCACCCGGCTGGATGAGTTCGCCGCGAAAACGGGCGCGCAGCGACTCGAGATTTGGCACTGTCATCGGACCTCCGTTGGTCGAATGGCACGCGGATCACGCGTGCGCGAATCATGGGTGCGACACCGGGGAGATGGGAGAGCGCTGGGAGGCGCGCCCCGCCCTCGACGTCGGGGGGGCCCCTCGGAACCTATTGCCTGGGAACGAGTCATCCTAAGGCAAAGGCCGGCGCAATTCAAGGGGCAGGGGGCGCGCAAACCCCGGGCGCGCGCCTCCCGTCTAACTGCATGACCAGCAAGGAGCCACGCCATGCCCGGCCTGTCCCAGGACCTCCGGCACGCCGTCCGCGGCCTCGCCCGGAACCCCGGCTACGCCGCCGTGGCGGTCCTGACGCTCGCCCTCGGCCTCGGCGCCAGCACGGCCATCTTCACCGTCGTCAACGCGGTCCTGCTCCGGCCGCTGCCGTTCGCGGAGCCCGATCGCCTGGTCTATCTGCGCGAGAGCAAGCTCCCGCAGCTGCCCGAGTTCTCCGTGTCTCCGGGCAACTTCCTGGCGTGGCAGGCGCAGAACGGCGCCTTCGAGGCCATGGCGGCCTACGGCGGCGGGTCGTTCAACCTGACGGGGGCCGGCGAGCCCGAGCGCCTCGTGGGCGATCGCGCGACGGCGAACCTCTTCGACCTGCTCGGCATCCGCCCGGTCGTGGGTCGCACGTTCACGCCCGACGAGGACCGTGCCGGCGGGCCGCCCGTCGTGCTGCTGTCGTACGGCCTGTGGCAGCGTCGCTTCGGCGGTGACCCGGGCGTCGTCGGGCGCGTGATCTCGCTGAACGGCTTGCCGTACACGGTCGTGGGCGTGCTGCCCGTGGCCATGCAGGCGCTCCGGACCACCACGCAGCTCTGGGTGCCGATGGCGTTCACCGCGCAGGAAGGCGAACGATACGGGTCGCACTACCTGCGCGCCGTCGGACGCCTGAAACCGGGTGCGACCCTCGCCCAGGCGCGCGCCGACCTCGATACCATCGCGCGGCGGCTCGAAGCCGAGCACCCCGACGACGACACGGGCTGGCGGGTGCTGGCGTTCTCCCTGCCGGCCTACGCGACGCAGCAGGTGCGGCCGGCGCTGCTGATCCTGCTCGGCGCCGTCGGCCTGGTGCTGCTCGTGGCCTGCGCCAACGTCGCGAACCTTCAACTGGCGCGCGGCCTCGGACGGCAAAAGGAGCTCGCCGTCCGGGCGGCGCTCGGCGCGGGGCGTGCCCAGCTGGTCCGGCAGCTCCTCGTGGAGAGCCTGCTCGTCGCGCTCGCCGGGGGCGTCCTGGGGCTGGTACTCGCCGAATGGCTGCTCGGCGCGCTGCTGGCCCTCGCGCCGGCAGTGCGGCCGCGTTCCGGCGACATCGGCCTGGACCTCGGGGCGGTCGGCTTCGCGCTCGCGGTCTCGGCGCTGGCGCCGCTTCTGTTCGGGTTGCTGCCGTCGCTGCAGGTCTCCCGGGCCGACCTCCGGGGGACCCTGAACGCGGGAGGCCGCGGCGCCCAGCCGGGGCTCCGCCAAGGCACCCGGCGGGCGCTCATCGTGACCGAGATGGCGCTCGCAGCCATCCTGCTCGTCGGCGCCGGCCTGCTGGCGCGGAGCTTTCAGCACCTGCAGCAGGTGGACCCGGGATTCGTCGCGTCCGATGCGGTCGCCGCGAGCTTGGCGCTCCCGCATGCGCGGTATCCCGATCGGGCTGATGCCTATCGGTTCTATGAGGCGCTCGTCGCGCGCGTCGCGCACCTGCCCGGCGTCGAGGCCGCCGGCGCGACGGGGAGCCTGCCGTTCGGCGACGACCACGTCGAGGCAATCACGCTCGAGGGCCGGCCGCCGGTGCCGATCAGCGAGCGCCCGCCCACCAACTACTACTCGGTGAGTCCCGGCTTCTTCGCGGCGATGGGCATCCGCCTGCTTCGCGGCCGCCTGTTCACCGAGCAGGACGGACCGGGCGCCCCGCGCGTCTGCGTCATCAACGAGACGTTCGCGCAGCGCTTCTTCCCCGACGGGCGGGCGATCGGCCGCCGCGTGGACGTGAGCATGGATCCCGAGGGCTGGCGGGAGGTTGTCGGCGTCGTGGCCGACGTGAAGCAATACGGCTTGACGCAGGACGCCACGAACCAGTTCTACGAGCCCTATGGTCAGGCGCCGGCGCGCTACATGACGCTCGTCGTGCGCACCGTGGGCGATCCCGCGAGCGTGATGCCGGCCGTCCGCAGGGCAGTCCGCGCGCTCGACCCGAACCTGCCGATTGGCGAGATCCGCACGCTCGATGATCTCGTCGCGCAATCGATCGGCCCGCAACGGTTCTCGGCGCTCCTGCTGGCGACGTTCGCGGTGGCGGCGCTGTTTCTGGCCGTGATGGGCCTCTACGGCGTCCTGGCCTACGCGGTCGGCCAGCGGACGCTGGAGATCGGCGTGCGCGTGGCCCACGGCGCCGGGTCCGCGCGCGTGTTGGCGATGTTCCTGCGCGAGGGCCTGGGCCTGGCGCTGGTCGGCACCGGCCTCGGCCTGGCGGGCGCGCTGCTCGTGACGCGGCTGCTCTCGGGCCTCCTCTTCGGCGTGGAGGCCAGGGACCCCGCGACGCTCGTGCTCGCCTCGCTCACGATCGTCGTCGTCTCGACGCTGGCCAGCTTCGTCCCCGCCTACAAGGCGACGCGTGTCGATCCTGTTGTGGCGCTCAGAGGGGAGACGTGATGCCCGCTTTTCGCCAGGACCTTCGCTTCGCGATCCGCAGCTTCGGCAAGAGCCCGGGCTACGCGGCCGTCGCCATTCTCACCCTGGCGCTTGGCCTCGGCGCCAGCACCGCCATCTTCACCGTCGTCGATGCCGTGCTCCTCCGGCCGATGCCGTTTGCCGAGCCCGATCGCCTGGTGTTCCTGCGCGAGAGCAAGCTGCCACAGCTGCCGGAGTTCTCGGTGTCTCCCGGCAACTTCCTGGCGTGGCAGGCGCAGAACGGGACCTTCGAGGCCATGGCGGCCTACGGCGGCGAATCGTTCAACCTGACCGGGACGGGCGAGCCCGAGCGGCTCGCCGGCGACCGGGCCACGGCCAATCTGTTCGACCTGCTCGCCATCCGCCCGGTCGTGGGCCGCACGTTCCGGCCCGACGAGGACACAGCCGGCGGGCCGCCGGTCGTGCTGCTGTCGTACGGACTGTGGCAGCGGCGTTTCGGCGGCGACCCGGGCGTCGTCGGCCGAGCGATCTCGCTGAACGATGTGCCCTGCACGGTCGTGGGCGTGCTGCCGGCGGCGATGCAGGCGCTCCGGGCCACCACGGCGGTCTGGGTGCCGATGGCGCTCACCGCGCAGGAGCGCGAACGATACGGGTCCCATTACCTCCGTGCCGTCGGACGTCTCAAGCCCGGCGTGACCCTCGAGCAGGCGCGCGCGGACCTCGACACCATCGCGCGGCGCCTCGAGGCGGAGCACCCGGACGACGACACGGGCTGGCGCGTCCTGGCGTCTTCGCTGCCCGAATATGCGGTTCGAGACGTGCGGCCGGCGCTGCTGATCCTGCTCGGCGCCGTCGGGCTGGTGCTGCTCGTCGCCTGCGCCAACGTGGCGAATCTGCAGCTGGCGCGCGGCATGGGCCGGCAGAAGGAGCTGGCGATCCGGGCGGCGCTCGGCGCGGGGCGCGCGCACCTGGTCCGGCAGCTGCTCGCCGAGAGCCTGCTGCTCGCGCTCGCCGGGGGCGCCGTCGGACTTCTGCTGGCGCACTGGCTGCTCGGCGCGCTGCTCTCGCTCGCGCCGGCGGTGCGGCCGCGCACGGGGACCATCGCGCTCGATCTCGGCGCCCTCGGCTTCGCGCTCGCGCTGTCGGCGCTCGCGCCGGTGCTGTTCGGGCTGCTGCCGTCGTTGCAGGTGACCCGGACCGACCTCCGCGACACGCTGAACGCCGGCGGCCGCGGCGCGCAGCCGGGCCTCCGGCGCGGCACGCGGCGGGCGCTCATCGTCACCGAGATCGCGCTGGCCGCGATCCTGCTCGCCGGCGCAGGGTTGCTGGCGCGAAGCTTCCAGCACCTGCAGCAGGTGGATCCCGGGTTCGTCGCGTCTCACGCGGTCGCGGCGAGCCTGGCGCTGCCGGACCGGAAATACCCCGAGCGCCCGGACGCCTTCCGGTTCTACCAGCGTCTGGTCGAGCGGGTCGCGCAGATCCCGGGCGTGCGCGCCGCAGGCGCGACCGAGAGCCTGCCGCTCGCCAACGACTACGTCGGGGGCGTCACGATCGACGGGCGGCCGCCGGTGGCGCCGACCGAGCGCCAGCCCACGAACTACTACTCGGTGAGCCCGGGCTACTTCGCGGCGATGGGCATCCGGCTGCTCCGCGGCCGGCTCTTCACCGAGCAGGACGGGCCTGGCGCGCCACGGGTGGGCATCATCAACGAGACGTTCGCGAAGCGGTTCTTCTCCGGCGAGGATCCCCTCGGCAAGCGCGTGCAGGTGAGTATGGGGCCCGAGGCGTGGCGCGAGGTGGTCGGCATCGTCGCCGACACGAAGCAGTATGGCCTCACCCAGGACGCCAGCAACCAGTTCTACGAGCCCTACGGCCAGTTGACGTTCTCGTCGATGACGCTCGTCGTGCGCACCGATGGCGACTCGGCGAGCGTGGTCCCGTCGGTCCGCGACGCGGTCCACGCGCTCGACCCGGATCTGCCGATCGGCGGGGTCCGCACGCTCGATGATCTCGTCGCGGAGTCGATCGGCTCGCAGCGCTTCTCGACCCTCCTGCTGGGGGCGTTCGCCGCGGCGGCGCTGCTGCTGGCCGTGATCGGCCTCTACGGCGTGCTCGCCTACGCGGTCGGCCAGCGGACGCTCGAGATCGGCGTGCGCATGGCCCACGGCGCGCGGTCCGGCAACGTGCTCGCGATGTTCCTGCGCGAGGGCTTCGGCCTGGCGCTGGTCGGCACGGGTCTCGGCCTCGCGGGCGCGCTGCTCGTCACGCGGCTCATGGCGAGCCTGCTCTTCGGCGTCGAGGCCAGAGACCCCGCGACGCTGGCGCTCGCGTCGATCACGATCGTCGTCGTCTCGACGCTGGCCAGCCTCGTGCCCGCCTGGCGGGCGACGCGCGTCGATCCCGTCGTGGCGCTCAGGGGGGAGTAGGCATTACAGGGGTCAGGGGTCAGGGGTCAGGGGTCAGGGGTCAGGGGTCAGGGGTCAGGGGTTAGGGGTTGGGGGTCAGGGGGGCAGCAATCGCAGACGTTTTGCGTTACTCTAGACTCGATGCTGCCGCGCCGCATGGGCAATCGGGCCGACCAGGCCACAGTCATGGCCGCGCCGCCGCTCCCGCGGCGGGGCGAGCGGCCGACGCGGCGCCGGCTGCAGCTCGTCATCCTGTTCATCTCGACGGTGATTCTGGCCGAGGCGGTCGTGGGGCAGCGGGGCCTGGTGGAGTCCTACCGGGCGCGACAGCAATACCGCGCCCTCGAGGCACAGGTGCAGACACTGGAGGCGGAGAACGCCCGGCTTCGGGAAGAAGCGCGCCGCCTGCGGGAAGATCCTGCCGCGATCGAGCGCATCGCCCGCCAGGAACTGGGGCTGGCCCGTCCGGGCGAGGTGGTGGTGCTCGTCAAGTCGATTCCGCCGACGAAGTGACGATGGAAGAACAGCGGGTTACGAACCCGCCGGGACGGCCTCGGTGTCGGCGAGCAGTCCCAGCTCCTTCCTGAGCCGCTCCTCGATCGTCCGGAAGGTCTCGGGGTTGTCCTTCAGGAACGCCTTGGCGTTCTCGCGGCCCTGGCCGAGGCGCTCGCCGCCGTAGGAGAACCAGGTGCCGCTCTTCTCGACGATCTTGCGCTCGACGGCCAGGTCGAGCAGGTCGCCTTCCTTCGAGATGCCCTCGCCGTACATGACGTCGAACTCGGCCTGGCGGAACGGCGGAGCCACCTTGTTCTTGACCACCTTCACGCGGGTCCGGCCGCCGACGACCAGCTCGCCGTCCTTGATCGAACCGATCCGGCGGATGTCGAGGCGCACCGAGGCGTAGAACTTGAGGGCGCGGCCGCCGGTCGTCGTCTCGGGGTTGCCGAACATCACGCCAATCTTCTCGCGCAGCTGGTTGATGAAGATCAGGCAGGTCTTCGACTTCGAGACGACGCCGGTGAGCTTGCGCAGCGCCTGCGACATGAGCCGGGCCTGCAGGCCCACCTGGGCGTCGCCCATCTCGCCCTCGATCTCGGCCCGGGGCACGAGGGCGGCGACCGAGTCCACGACCACCACGTCCACGCCGGCCGAGCGCACCAGCACCTCGACGATCTCGAGCGCCTGCTCGCCGTTGTCGGGCTGCGACACCAGCAGGTTGTCGAGCTCGACGCCCAGCCTCCTCGCGTATTGCGCGTCGAGGGCGTGCTCGGCGTCCACGAAGGCGGCCATTCCGCCCGTCTTCTGCGCCTGCGCGATCACCTGCAGCGCCAGCGTCGTCTTGCCCGACGCCTCCGGGCCGAAGATCTCGACGACGCGCCCGCGGGGCACGCCGCCGACACCGAGCGCGTAGTCGAGGCTGATCGAGCCGGTCGAGATCGCCGGAATCGGCAGGATGGGGCCCTGCTGGCCCAGGCGCATGATCGAGCCCTTGCCAAACTGCTTCTCGATCTGGCCCACGGCCATTTCGATTGCCTTCAGACGTTCGCGGTCGGTGCGCTCTTCAGCCATGTCGGGCCTCACGGACGGGTGCGGGTTGCGGCTCACTGGATCAGCTCTCGGTCAGGGGTTGCAGCGTCCCACGCTGCGCGCTTCCGTGTCGTGCGATTCTGTGCATTCTAAGTTCGTGCCGGGCGAATGTCAAGCGAAAACGCGCATCTGTCTCTTGATATCACTCGTCATTACAGCCACTTACGGATACACGGACTTTCGCCCCGTCGAGGGCGGAGGGCGGGAACTGCCACGACCGCATGGTGGGCACGGGGAGAAACCTGCGTGCGCGAGGCGGGGGGGAGGAGCCGGGAGTCTGCGCCGTCACGGGCGCCACGCGCACGGCGGATCGCGCGAGGCGTGCAGACGGGCGCCGGCGGTCGCACCGAGCGCCCGGGCTTCGAGCTCCGCCGCCTGCCACGCGTGCGCGGGCACGGCGACCGGCCGGCGGATCCCGATGAGGACACGGCCCGTTCGGCGTGTCACCGCCGGCGTGACGAGTCTCGCCAGGGCCCCCGCAAACGGGGCCGAGGACGGCGCGTCGCCGGCGGCTGCCGGAATCGGGTCCGCGGAGACGAGGGATACGGTACGGACCGCCGCCCGTGGCGGCATGGCGTAACGGGTGGAGCCGACGTCCCAGCCGCGGCTTCGGGCGCCACAACGCTGGCACTCGAGGAACATGCGGCCTGGAGCGCTGCGAATCACGTGGTCGTGCGTGGCCAGCAGGTGGCAGTGAATCCAGGCGAGCGCCGGGTCGGTGTCGTTCGGCGAGATGCGCGTCCGTGCGGGAGCGGAGTCGGCTTGGAAGAGCGCCAGCCGCACGAGTGTCCGCCACAACCGGCGGACCGGGTGCGCCGCGACGCCGCGAGCTGGGGAGGCTCTTCGGTCGTGCATGAGAGACTCGCGCATTCTAACAAACCGCGCCGCAGATGAACGAACTGTTTCGGGCCGACCGCGCCCCGGATCCCGAAATCGTGCAGAAGCGTGAACGCGGCCATCCGGCGCGGCCGGACGCCCGGCCTCGCCGCCCGGCCCCCTCATCCCGGGGTGTCAACGCGCCGGTAAACGCGTATTCGAGGGTTCACCTTGGCCAGGTTCGTGAACTCGTCCTCGCGATTGGCGGTGAACCGCGGCGAGTAGCTGAGGAGGGAGAGGGGGACCTCGGCCTTGTACTCGAATGCCTGCTTGTACGGCACGGTACCGTCGGCCAGCGCGGCATAGAATCTCTGTTCGGCACCGCCCGGCTCGGCTCGAGCGCTGAACTCGACGTTGATGACGACGAAATCCGGGCGCAGACTGAGCAGCGTTTCAACCGAGGCGGGCATGCTCTCCCAGTTCATTCGCGCGATCCAGGGGAGGTAGCCGGGGTGGCCGACGGCCGCAACGGTCGTCCCGACGCCGGCATGGGTCTCCAGCCAGCGCTGCACCTCGTACCGGCTGTCGCCCGCCATCATCAGGTCGATGGAGGCCGCCCGCCACACCAGGTAGACCGAGACCAGACCCAGCGCGCCGATCTCGAGCCACCGCCGGCCTCTGGTCGCCAGCAGCTGCGCGACCCCCCGACCGGCGAACACCGCCAGCACGACGCACACGCCCAGGAAGAAGCGGTCGTAGTGGTAGCCGACGACCGCGATGAACGTGGCGTAGTACGAGACAATCGGCAGCAGAAGCCACAGAGCCTTGCGCTCCGATCGGCGGGCCGCCACGACCGCGATTCCGACGGCGGCCGCGGCGAGGACTGGCCAGGTGAGGCACCAGACGAGCTCGCTCCCGGCGGTCGAGAGCAAGCCGAGCTGGCCGGCCACAGTGTTGTCGAGCTGGCGGTAGCCTACACTGGCCCCGCCCGTGATGAGCGCCAGGTGGGACCGAAAGCCGTCCAGGTCGAACCAGAGGTTCTGGCACAGGGTGAAGAGCCCCAAGCCCACGAGAAAGGAGCCGACGAGCCGCTTGTCGAACACCCGGGCGACCATCGGTGACCCTGACGCTCGCGCCAGCCGGGCGAATCGCGCCGCCACGACGTGCACGATCGGCAGACCGTAGAATCCGTATGCCTGGTCCTTCGTGCACACCGCCAACGCGGCCATTGCGGCGAATCCGTAGTAGCTCCGCTCGTCGTCGTGTTGCACGATTCGCGTGTAGAAGACCAGCGAGATCGCCAGCCAGAAGACGTAGGGCACGTCCGTGTTGGCCAGTTTCGCGTAGAAGACGAAGGGCAGCACCGTGGCGCCGAGAGCCGCCGCGCAGAGACCGGCCTGGCGGCCGTGGATCTCGCGGCCCAGGACATACGTGGCGACGATGATGCCGAGCCCCATGGCGACGCTGACCAGACGCGCAAGCAGATGGAGCGCGGCGTACGGAGCGCCGGCAGCCAGATCGATCAGCCCGGTGCGGGAGAGGGCGATGAAGGGGAGATAGGCGGCCGCGATCACGCAATAGTGGAACGGTGGGTAAATCGAGTACCACCCGTGGGAGAACCCCTGCGACAGCCCGGCGAGCACGTCTTCGGGCACGATTTCGTCGGGCGCCCAGCCCCTGCCGGGAAGTCCCCACCAGATGCCCCCCAGGAAGAGGATCAGGCCTGCCGCGAGAATGGGCAGCAGCCACGGGTCGCGACGGCTCCACCGGGGCCAGCCGATCGTGGATCCGGCGAGTCGACCGACCGCGGGGAGCACGAGCACGAGCCCCGCGATCAGATCGAGCAGAGCGACGACCAGTGCCGACCCGGTCAGATAGGGTCGAAGCGACCACGCCCATGCCGGCAGCGACCGGGGCGAGAGCACCCACGCCGGGATTGGCGACCGCGGGCCTCCCGGGATCGTCCAGTCCACCGCAAGAAAGGTGCCGCCCGTGTCCTGTCGATAGGCGAGATAGAAGGAGTGGGCGCCCGTGTCGAGCGGGATCTCCGAGACGACGTCCACCGGGCTGTGCGAGCCCCAGTTGTCGACGACCAGCTTTCTGTCGACGTACAGGCGTGAGCCGTCATCGGAGGTCGTGGCGAAATGGTAGACTCCCGAACGCGGCGCCCACAGGAAGCCCGCCCAGTCCACCTCGAAGTGCGAGCGCACGCCCGGCGGGCACGCCTGTCGAAGATCCAGAATCTGGACCTGCGGGCTGAGAGACGTCGGGACCGGCTCGTCGATCGAGCAGACCGCGCTGAGTCCGAGGGGCCCCAGATAGCGGCCCCCGAGGATCACCGCCGCGGATGACACGACAGCGAACAACGTGAAGCCGATTCGCCGCGCCCAGGGCCGACTGATCGCGGGGAACGGCGGCGTCATGCGCATCGGGGGCCATTATAGGCGCGCGGGAGGTCGACCAGCAGAGGTTGCGCCCCAACGGGGCGGCTGCTAACGTCGTCGTTCATGCCGAGTCCCATCGGTCACGCCCTGGGCGGCGCGCTCTTCGGCGGCCTCGCCGCGCCGCGTGGCGCCGCCACGACGGTCGATCGCCGCCGGTGGACGGGTCCCGGCGCCGCCTGGTGGCGTCCGGCGCTGCTGCTGGGCCTGGTCGGCACGCTGCCGGATCTCGATTTCGTGCTCGGCGTGCACAGCCGCTACACCCACAGCCTGGGCGCCGCCATCCTCGCCGGCATCGTCGGGTGGTGGCTGTCCGGACGTCAGCTCTCATGGGGCCTGGCGTTCGCGGCGGCCTACGGCTCGCACGTCCTGTTCGACTGGCTCGGGGACGACACCACGCCGCCCATCGGCGTCATGGCGCTCTGGCCGTTCTCGCAGGGCTTCTACCAGTCGGACCTCCATCTCTTCATGGCGATCTCGCGGCGCTACTGGCTGCCCGGTTTCTGGGCCTACAACCTCACGGCCGTTGCTTGGGAGCTCGTGCTGCTCGGTCCGCCCGCGGCGGCCGTCTGGTGGTGGCGGGCCCGGAAGACGGCCGGTCGCTGAAGTTGCTCGCCGGCGCCCTGTCGCGTACCATCCCGCCTGTTGATCCGTCGTGATTCCATCCCTCCGAGGAGGCAAGCCGTGAACGTCCAGCGACCCTCGACGAGCAAATGGGGTCTGACCCCGTTTTTCGGTGGCGTGATCCTGGCTGGTGCCCTGGTGCTGGGGCCGGCCGTGGCGGGCGGCCTCGCGCAGTCCGGGCCCGCCCAGGCCCCGTCGCCGTTCGCCCAGCTCGCCTTCCGCGAGATCGGGCCGGCGTCGGCGGGCGGACGCGTGGACGACCTCGCGGTGTTCGAGAAGAACCCCGCCGTGTTCTACGTGGCCACCGCGACCGGCGGCCTCTGGAAAACGGTGAACAACGGCACGACGTTCGAGCCGGTCTTCGACCACGAGAGCACGTCGTCCATCGGTGACGTGGCCATCGCGCCGGGCGACCCCAACCTCGTCTGGGTGGGCACGGGCGAAAACAACAACCGCCAGAGCTCCTCCTGGGGCGAAGGCGTCTTCAAGTCCACCGACGGCGGGAAGACCTGGAAGAACATGGGGCTGCGCGAGTCGCGGCACATCGCCCGCATCCTGGTCGATCCGATGGACTACAACGTCGTCTACGTGGCGGCCCTCGGCAGCTTGTGGGGGCCGGGCGGCGACCGCGGCGTCTACAAGACGACCGACGGCGGCCTGACCTGGACGCGAACGCTCTTCGTGGACGAGAACACCGGCGCCACCGAGCTGGTGATGGACCCGTCGAACAACCAGACGCTGTACGCGGCCACGTATCAGCGCCAGCGGACCGCATGGGGCATGAACGGCGGGGGTCCGGGCAGCGCCGTCTGGAAGTCCACCGACGCCGGCCGGACGTGGACGAAGCTGACCAACGGGATTCCCGAGGGCGACAAGGGCCGCATCGGCCTCGACGTCTACCGGAAGGACCCCAACGTGCTCTACGCGCGGATCGAGCACCCCAAGGAGGGCGGCCTCTACCGCTCCGAGGATGCCGGGGCGAGCTGGACGAAGGTGAGCGACGTCAACCCGCGGCCGATGTACTTCAGCCAGATCCGGATCGACCCGAACGACGACCACCGGATCTACATGCTGGGTGTGCAGCTGCAGGTCTCCGACGACGGCGGGAAGACCCTCTCGAACGACGGCGCGCGGAACGTTCACGTGGACTTCCACGCCATGTGGATCGACCCGGCCGACTCGAACCACCTGGTCGTCGGCGACGACGGCGGCGTGGCGATCTCCTACGACCGCAGCAAGACCTACGTGTGGCTGGACAACCTGCCCATCGGGCAGTTCTACCACGTCGCCGTCGACAACAAGTCGCCCTACACGGTGTGCGGCGGCCTGCAGGACAACGACACGTGGTGCGGCCCGAGCGCGGTGCGCGCGGCCGACGGCATCGCCAACGACGACTGGTTCGTCATCGGCGGGGGCGACGGCTTCCAGGCCCAAATCGACCCGTCCGACCCGAACGTCATGTACGCCGAATCGCAGGGCGGCCGCATGAACCGCGTGGACCGGACCTCCAACGAGCGGCAGACGATCCGGCCCGAGCCCAAGGCGGGTGACGACGAGTACCGCTGGAACTGGGACACGCCGGTGGTGATCTCGCCGCACGACCCGAAGACCGTGTTCGTGGCCGCCAACCGCCTGTTCCGCACGACCGATCGCGGCATGTCGTGGCAGGTGGTGAGCCCGAATCTCACCACCAACGCCGATCGCGAGGAGTTGTCGATCATGGGCGTCGTCGGGTCGAAGATCGCCATCGCGAAAAACGACGGCGTGAGCCAGTGGCCGACGATTACGACCTTCGCCGAGTCGCCCCGGACGGCCGGTGTCTACTACACCGGCTCGGAAGACGGGCTGGTGCAGGTGTCGCGCGACGCCGGCAAGACGTGGGCGAACGTGACGGCGAAGATCCCGGGGCTGCCGAAGGGTACCTACGTGTCGGGCGTCGCGCCGTCCCGTTTCGCCGAAGGGACCGTGTACGCCACCTTCGACGGGCACCGATCGAACGACTTCGCGCCGTACGTGTATGCGAGCGCCGACTTCGGCGCCACCTGGAGGTCGATCGACGGCGACCTGCCGAAGGGAGAGGTGGCGCGCACCATCACCGAAGACCTCGAGAACGCCGACGTGCTGTACCTCGGCACCGAAACGGGGCTGTGGTTCACGGCCGACCGCGGCGCGCACTGGACGAAGGTGACCGCCAACCTGCCGACGGTGCCGGTCTACGAGATCACGCTGCAGCCGCGCGACAACGCGATGGTCCTCGCCACCCACGGCCGCAGCGTGTGGGTGCTCGACGACCTGACGCCGTTCCAGCAATGGACGAAGGCACGCTCGAGCGCGGCGTCCCTGTTTGCCGCGCGACCTGCCGTCGAGCGGAACCCCTCGGAGGTCCGGCGCAGGATGTTCGAGGGCGACCGGCAGTTCCTCGGCAAGAACCCGCCGGAAGGCGCGCGCCTGAGCTACTACCTTCGGGCGGCGCCGAAAACGCTCGCGCTCACGGTCCGCGACGCGGACGGCACGGTGGTGCGCGAGCTGAAGGGCGACGACGTGAAGAACGCGATGGGGCAGGGCGTCAACGCGGTCTCCTGGGACCTGCGGGTCGAGCCGCTGCCGCGGCCGCAAGGCCAGCCGGCCGGCGGCGGGGGTGGTGGCTTCGGCGGGGGCGGCCTCGACGGGCCGCGCGTGCTGCCGGGTGACTACCGGGTGACGCTCGTCGTGGACGGGCGCGACGCGGGCACGACGCCGGTGCGCGTCGCGGGCGACCCCGAGATTCCCATCAGCGACGCCGACCGGAAGACGATGTTCGACACCGCGACGGCGCTGCACCGGCTCCAGGCGACGGCCAACGAGGCCGCCGACGCGGTGCGCGACCTCTCCTCGCAGATCAAGCGCGTCCAGGATCTCCTGAAGACCGCGGCGGACGTGCCGGCGCCGGTGAACACGAAGACCGAGGAGCTGGCGAAGCAGGTCGGCGGGCTCGAACGGAGCTTCGGCCTGACCGGCGGCCGCGGCTTCGGCGGGGGCTCACAGAACGTGCGCGGCCGCGTCGGTCAGCTCAAGCGCCAGGTCATGGCCGTCACGGCGCGGCCCACCGAAACCCAGCTGCGCCAGGTCGAGGAAACCAAGGCCGACCTGACCAAGGCGATTGACGGGGTGAACGCCGTCATCGCCGGCATGCCCGCGTTCTACACGCTGCTCGACCAGAACGGCATTCACCCGAAGGTGCCGGGGGCGATCAAGTGAGGCGATCCAGGGACGGAGAGGAACATGAACGTGGCGGGGGCAGCGGGCCAGGACGGCAGGCGAGAGGACGATCGCTGCGGATCAGGACAGAAGCCGGTGGTGCTCCTTGATACGGGTTGCCTCTGCGGGACTGACGGCCGCCTGTCTGGCAAAGTCCTGCCACGAGGACACGGCCTCGCGGACCTCGCGGAGCACCTGAGGCGCGGTGCCGATGGCGAAGCGCTCAGCGGCGACCATCAGGTCGTCCCTCGAGATGCGGGCGAACTTCCCGTTCACCGACATCTGGTGCTGGTACGTCCAGTCTCCATCCGGATTGTAAGCGTACGTCACATCATACGCCGGCGCCAGCTCCCACCCTCCTTCCTCACGAAGGAGAAAGGAGATGTTCTTCGTGTGGTCGTCGCAGTTGGAGGCCATCACGTTGAACGCGACGCGCCGGAACGCTTCTTCGAGAGCCGCGTATCCGAGTTCGAGACGGTTGATCGTCAAGAAGAGCTGGCTGACGTCGTGGGTGGCCCTCTGCCGGTAGTCCAGGTGCGCCAGCCCGCAGAGAGTCTGCAGATGGTGCTTTCTGTTGGTGTCGCGGTCGAACCGCTTCGTCATGAAATGGGCCCGACCGCTTTCCTCCAAGAGACGGCAGGGTGACATCGTAATCCCCGCCGCAGCGGCCATGAGGTGATACGCGTACTCAACGCGCCCGTAGTCCTGGCCGATACCGAGTCTGTCATCCGTGCCCATGCCGTCGAACTTGAGCAGCCAGTGCTCGAACCCGCGCTCGACGTCGAATTGACCAGCCCGAATCTCTTCCGTGCCCGAATTCCACGCAATCACCGCCTTCGCTCTCGCTCCCCCGGCAGACGTACCGACTCGGATGATCTGTGCGAGCGCGGCGCTTGCGTGAGCATCCGTATCGATCTTGCCGTGCACCGCACGCCTAGCGCTTTCGACCAGCGCGGACAGCCGGATCGCGGTGCTGGACCTGGAGGGTCTTGGGCCGCGTGCTGGCTTGAATTCCAACGCTCCGAGTCCCCGCCTCCCCATGTACGCCAGGCGGTCCAGTGGAGTGATCTGCACCTTGCTAGTCCCCTTGCGCGCCATCCAGGCGTCGATCAGGGCGTTGCCAAAATCGTCTGGCAACGCGTCGGCGAGCATTCCGGGCAGCCGCCGGTAGGTGAGCTCGGGGAGGTCGGGGAACACGAACGGTTCACTGGCATGTGCGATCGGCATGGTGAGCGGCGCGAGATCGATGCCGATCGGCAGGAAGGCAGGTTGATACTCGAACGCGTAGTAGTCCAGCCTTGGATCACGTGCAACGGCACCGACGGCCTTGCCCCAAAGCCAGACCTCGACCACCTCGACGGGGGTGTAAGCCAGTGTCTACTTCCTCTGGGCTTTCTTGGCTCTCTTCCGCCGGCGTGAGACCCGCTGGCGAGGAGCCTTGGTCTTGAGCATCTGAACCGGGCTGATCGAGACCGCGGGTGCGAGCGAGCCGAGCCAGTCCGCTCTGTTCAGCACGCGCAGCGCCTGGATGAGCGAGTGTAGGGTCGCACCCTTGCCCCGCTCGAGGTTCTTCACCGCGTTCAGGGCGATGCCGGCTCGCTGAGACAACTGCCGTTGGTCGAGGTTCTGCCGAATTCTAAGAGCTCGAATCTGCCGGCCAAGCTCGGTCTGCCACTCGGCTGAAGTCTGCATATGAGTTCTAAGTGTAGACTATATTAGGTTCACAATTCACAGAATAGTATATTACAGACTTAAAAAGGAATATTGATGCTATCGTATGTGGATTAGTTAATAGGGCAGCAAAACTTATAATGGCCTCAATAAGGTATAAAAAATACCATGCTGATATTAGTAGACTTAAATTAGTCTATTGATTTTGTTTCATTGCTTCTCACCCAGACCCAGCAAGAGCAGGTCCTCAGGGAGTGCAGGAGCAGTTCTGCACGTTCGAGGGGATTCCGTGGCACCGACCGGTACTTCGCGTCGAATCGACCCAGGGTCAGTACTCGTAGAACCCGCGCTTCGTCTTCCGTCCGAGGTGGCCGGCGGCGACCATGCGGCGCAGGAGCGGGCAGGGGCGGTACTTCGGGTCTCCGAGGCCCTGGTGCAGGACCTCGAGGATGGCGAGGCACACGTCGAGGCCGATGAAGTCGGCCAGCGTGAGCGGGCCCATCGGGTGGTTCATCCCCAGCTTCATCACCGTGTCGATCGCCTCGGGCGACCCCACGCCCTCCATCAGCGCGCAGATCGCTTCGTTGATCATCGGCATCAGGATGCGGTTCGAGATGAAGCCGGGGTAGTCGGCGGCCTCGACGGGCGTCTTGCCCAGGCGCCGGCAGAGCGCCATGGCCGTCTGCATCGACTCGGCCGAGGTTGCCTGGCCCCGCACCAGCTCGACGAGCGTCATGAGCGGCACGGGGTTCATGAAGTGCATGCCGAGCACCTTGTCGGGCCGCTTCGTGGCGGCGCCGAGCGCGGTGATGGAGATCGACGAGGTGTTCGACGACAGGATGACCCCAGGGCGCGTGATCCGGTCGAGATCGGCGAACAGCGCACGCTTGGCCCCGGTCTCCTCGACGATGGCCTCGACGACGAAGTTCGCCTCGGCCAGCGCGTCCAGCGACCCGCCGAACGAGAGCCGGGCGAGCGCGGCGTCGCGCTCGGCGGCCGGCAACTTGCCCTTCTCGACGAACTTCGCGAGGCTCCTCTCGATGGTCTGCTTCGCCCGGTCCAGCGCGGCCGGCAGGGCGTCCACGACCCGTACCGCGCAGCCCGCCTGCGCGAACACCTGCGCGATGCCGTTGCCCATCGTTCCCGCGCCCACGACGCCTATGGTGTTGATGTCTGTCATGATTTCTTGTCGCTGATGATGAATGGGACCAGCGGTCAGGGGGCAGCGGTCAGGAGTCAGCAAGAACTTCCTGACTCCTGACTCCTGACCCCTGATTCCTGACTGCTCTCGCTGTCGAACGCCAAGCGCTTACACGCGTTCGACAGCGAGTGCGACGCCGTTGCCGCCGCCGAGGCACAGCGTGGCGATACCGCGCTTCTCGTTGCGGTGCTTCAGCGCGTAGAGGAGCGTCGTGAGCACGCGGGCGCCCGACGCGCCGATGGGGTGACCGAGCGCCACGGCGCCACCGTGTACGTTCACCTTGGCGGGATCGATGCCGAGCTCCTTCATGACGGCCACGGCCTGCACGGAGAACGCCTCGTTCAGCTCGAACAGATCCACGTCGGCGAGCCGCCAACCCACCTTCTTCGCGACCTTTCGCACGGCCTCGACCGGCGTCATCATGACGAGCTTCGGCGCCAGGCCGCTGACCGCCTGGCCGACCACCCGCGCCATGGGCGTCAGCCCGAGCGCGGCGGCCCGTTCGGCCGCCATGATCACCACCGCGGCCGCGCCGTCGTTGACGCCGGGGGCGTTGCCCGCCGTCACGGTGCCGTCCTTCTTGAACGCCGGCTTCAGCTTCGCCAGCGCCTCGACGGTCGTATCGTCGCGAATGGCCTCGTCTTTGTCGAAGACGACCGGATCGCCCTTGCGCTGCGGGATGGACACGGGCAGCATCTCGTCCTTGAACCAGCCCTCCCGCGTCGCGCGCGCCGCCCGCCGGTGGCTCTCGGCCGCGTAGGCGTCCTGCGCGTCGCGCGGGACGCAGTACTGCTCGGCCACCACTTCGCCCGACAGGCCCATATGGACGTGCTCGAACGCACACCAGAGCCCGTCGAGAATCATCGAGTCCACCACCTGGCCGTCGCCCATGCGCAGCCCTTCGCGCACGCGCGGCAGCAGGTACGGGCAGTTGCTCATCGACTCCATGCCGCCCGCCACGGCGACGTCGATGTCGCCGGTGGCGATGCCCTGGGCGGCCAGCATCACCGCCTTGAGCCCGGAGCCGCAGACCTTGTTGATGGTGAGCGCGGCCACGGCATCGGGCAGGCCGCCGTTGAGGGCCGCCTGGCGGGCCGGGTTCTGCCCGAGGCCCGCCGAGACGACGTTGCCCATGATGCACTCGTCCACGGCGGCGGGATCCACGCCCGCCCGGCGCACCGCCTCGCCGACGACCATCGCGCCGAGCTCGGGCGCCCTGAAGCCCTTGAGCGCGCCGAGGAACTTGCCGGTGGGCAGCCGGACGGCGCTGACGATGACTGACTCGCGCATGGAATGACCCTCCTACGCCTCGCGGACCTCGAGCGCCGTGACGATCTCGGCCCCGAGCAGCGCCCGGAGCCGCTCGAGGAGCAGCGGCCGCGATCGCGCGACCTCCCGCGCCCAGGCGGCGGTCGACGTCCGGACGTGCAGCGTCCCGCGGGCGTCGAGCGCCGCCGTCGTCGCGCGCGCCAGCGCCGGGCCCGCCGCGGCTTCCCAGGCGAATCGCACTTTGCCGGGGGAGAGCGGCTGGCGTCGGAGCAGCTCGACGAGAACGGCGGGCGTGACGTGCTGGACGGGAATCATCGCTCGAACCTCAGGTGGGGCTCCGCCCCACACCCCGGCTCGGTCGCTCGTGGGGCCCCCTTCGCCCCGCGCCTTGGCCCGCCGAAGCGCGGCGCGCGAAGGCGGCCGCTCCCTCGCCCTTCGGCGTTGCTCAGGGCGTCCCGAGCGGAGTCGAGGGGCGCGGGCCGCGCCGTGCGCGGCCCCGCTCGTCGTGCAGCCGGTCGAGAAGCAGTGTGCAATCCTCGTCCTTCGAGGCGCATGACAAGCGAGTCAGTGTACTACAGGCGCTGTGGCCGGGCGGATTCCGGTGTCTCCAATGCGGTGGTGCAGGCGTGGCCGCCAACGAGGTAGTGGCGCGGCTGCGCGGGTTCGCCGCGCTCCACCCGTTGACGCCGGACGAGGTGGCGCAGGGCGCCCTCGTCGAGGTGATGAAGAAGCTGATCGCCGCCCTCGCGCGACCTACCAATCCCACCTGAGACCGAACTCGAGGAAGTGAATTGTCTGGGCGCTATGCGGGTACTTCACCTGTGCAGATGGCGAATCGAGTTCCCGCTTCTGGGTCCTGAAGTACCGATACCCGGCTACGAAATCGAGTCGATTCGTCAGGGTTTGTGCCACGCCAGCCTTGATCTGATAAGCGAAGAACGCTCGCGTATCATAGCGACCGGTGGTCCTCACGCCTGAGGGCGTCAGCACATCCAGACCCCATTTCTCCACATCGACACCAAGATAATGAGGAATCTGCTCGGTGCTGGGCTTTGATGCATCGCTGTCACCTCTGCTCTCGCGACTTCCGTGTCATATTCACATGGCTGGTTCCTCGCGTCGGAACCCCTGAAAGCCAGTGCGCGATGAGTGACGCTCAAGAGCCGTCATGATGCTGCTGCGAACTCCTCGAGGATTCATCGACCCACAATCGTCCAGTCCGATCCCCACGTGCCGCTGGTGTAGCTGAAGCCGGCGTCCGTGCTGCGGCAGACGGCCGGTAGGTAGCATTAGCCGGGGGCGGGCCGGGGTGGATGTGCTCTGACCCGCCAGGCGTCCCCCCTGAGACAGCCAGGGATCCTCTCTGGCACAGCGCAGATGAGCCCGCCTATTACGCGCCGATTATTGCCCCGGCCGGAGGATTGTCAAGCGCCCGGCGCTGCGTGCGTGAGCCGTAAGCCTTGAGCCGAGAGCCATCAGGACGACCCGCCGGGTCGTCCGTCCTACAATGTGGTTATGCTCATTCTGGCGTCGGCGTCGCCGCGACGCGCCGAGCTGCTCGCGGCGGCGGGGTTCGTGTTCGAGGTTTCGCCCCAGGAGGTGGACGAGTCCGTCCGCGTGGGGGAGACGCCCGAAGCGTACGTCCTGCGAATCGCGTGGGAAAAAGTTCACAGTGCGTGTCGGAAATCCGGCACGGTCGTGTTGGGGGCTGATACGGCGGTCGTCATCGACGGGGAAGTGCTCGGTAAACCGCGCGACGACCGGGACGCGGCGGACATGCTGAAACGGCTCTCCGGCCGCACCCACGACGTACTGACGGGCGTGGTCGTGGGCGGCGACCAGCTCGTCAGTGACCTCGCGCGAACCGCGGTACGGTTCTTGCCCCTCAGCGATGATGAAATCGCGTGGTACGTGGCGTCGGGCGAGCCGCGGGACAAGGCGGGGGCCTACGCCATCCAGGGTCTAGCCTCGCGGTTCGTCGATCACATCGGGGGCTCGTATTCGAACGTGGTCGGGCTGCCCATCGCCCTGGTCTACCGCCTGCTGCGGCGTCTGGGCGTGGACGACCTGGCGGGATCCGGCCCGGACGCGGGTGGGCGCCGGACGCGTTGATTGACCACCCGGCACACACGCGGTATTCTGAGGAGCAAGCTGTTTCCTCGCAAACCCTTATGTCACAGAGAGCTATCAAGATCGGGCTCACGAGCGTCGTGCTCGTGGCAGCCTTTGCGGGCCTTCTCTACTCGACCCTGAGCGAAGGGACCGAGTACTACAAGCACGTCGACGAGGTCATGAAGGACCCGGCGGCGTGGTACGGCAAGAAGCTCCAGCTTCACGGCTTCGTCGTGGACGACTCGATCCTGCGGCGGCGGGACTCGCTCGACTACAAGTTCGAGGTCCAGAACAACGGCGCGGTGGTGCCGGTGCGCTACACGGGCGTCGTGCCGGACACGTTCAAGAGCGGCTCGGAAGTCGTGCTGAAGGGGCGGCTTGGCCCCGACGGCTTCACGGTGGATCCGAACGGCGTGATGGCGAAGTGCCCGTCGAAGTACGAACCGAAATGAGCGGGCCGCCGGCGAGTCGGGTGGCTCCCGGCCGGTCCTTCGTCTTTCTCTCTGGTTTCCGCGTCTCCTCGCAGGTCGGCGGCCGTTCCGGGCGGCCGCACGACTGACGGCCTGCGCGAGGGTGTGACCCGATGGCATCACTGGGCACGTTCGTCCTGCTGGCGAGCTTCGTCGTCTGTGCGTACGCGGTGGCCGCGTCGGTCGCCGGCGCGCGGCGGCGCTCGCGGCGGCTGGTCGAGAGCGGGGTAGGAGCCCTCTACCTGACGGCGGCGCTGCTCACGGTCGCGTCGGGCATCATCATCCACGCGTTCGTCACGGGCGACTACTCGATCCGCTACGTCCAGCACTACTCGGACGCGGCGATGCCGCTCTTCTACAAGCTGACGTCGTACTGGGGCGGGCTCGACGGGTCGATCATGTTCTGGTCGTTCCTGCTGTCGCTGTTCGCCTCGCTCGCCGTGTACGTCAACCGGGAGCGGCACCGCGAGCTGATTCCCTGGGTCGTCGCGGTGATCTCGGTCGTGCAGATGTTCTTCCTGTTCTTGATGGTGGTGCACAACAACCCCTTCGAGACCTTCCTGACCACGCTGCCGGCCGAAGGGCGGGGCCTGAACCCGCTCCTGCAGAACATCTACATGGTCATCCACCCGCCGTCGCTCTACACGGGCTTCGTGGCGATGACCATCCCGTTCGCCTTCGGGATCGCGGCGCTCATCACGGGCAACCTCGACGACGCGTGGCTGCGCGCAGTGCGGCGCTGGACGATGATCGGATGGCTGTTCCTGTCGTTCGGCCTCATCCTCGGCATGCTGTGGGCGTACGAGGAGCTCGGCTGGGGCGGCTACTGGGGCTGGGACCCGGTCGAGAACGCGGGGCTGCTGCCGTGGTTCACGGCCACCGCGTTCCTGCACTCCGTGATGGTGCAGGAGCGCCGCGGCATGCTCAAGGTGTGGAACGTCACGCTGGTCATCGTGACGTTCTTCCTCACGATCTTCGGCACGTTCATGACGCGCTCGGGCGTCGTGCAGTCGGTGCACGCCTTCGGCGAGGATCGCGCGCTGGCCTGGATGTTCACCATCTTCATGGTGCTGATCCTCACGGCGAGCTTCGCGCTGGTCGTCTACCGGCTGCCGCTCCTGCGGGCCCGGCACGAGCTCGACTCCTGGGTGTCGCGCGAGGCGGCGTTCCTCGCCAACAACTGGATCCTGCTCTTCTCGGCGTTCTTCGTGCTGTTCGCCACCATGTTCCCGACGCTGAGCGAGGCGGTGATGGGCGAGCGGCTCACGGTCGGGCCGCCGTTCTTCAACAAGTGGATGCTGCCCATCGGGCTGGCGCTGCTGTTCCTCACCGGCATCGGGCCGCTGCTCGCGTGGCGCAAGTCCACCGTCTCGAACCTGCGGTACCAGTTCCAGTGGCCGGTCCTGGTGAGCGTCGCCACGGCGGGCACGCTCTATGCCCTCGGCGTCCGCGTGTGGAGCTCGGGGCTGTGCTTCGCGCTGAGCGCGTTCGTGTGTGTGACGATCGGACAGGAGTTCTGGCGCGGCGCCCGCGTGCGCCGGGGGGCGACCGGCACCGACCTCGTGACCGCGATGATCGGGCTCGTGGCGCGCTCGCGCCGCCGCTACGGCGGCTACATCGTCCACCTGGGCATCGTGCTGATCTTCCTCGGCTTCGCGGGCAACGGCTTCAGGCAGACCCAGGAACAGCTGCTCCGGCCGGGCGACGAGCTGCAGGTCGGTCACTTCACGGTGCGCTACGACGCGCTCACCGTCACCGACGACGGCCAGAAGCAGATGATCACGGGGAAGGTGACGGCCTTCAAGGACGGTGAGCCGATCGGCCAGATGCAGCCGGCGCGCTGGTTCTTCCGCAAGCACGAGGATCAGCCGACGACCGAGGTGGCGATCCACCGCAGCCTCGCCGAGGATCTCTACATCGTCCTGGCCGGCTACGACATGCAGACCCAGGCGGCGACCTTCCAGGTGCACGTCAACCCGCTCGTGGACTGGATCTGGTTCGGCTTCGGCATCATGGCGTTCGGCACGGGCATCGCGCTCCTGCCGGAGAGCGCGTTCGCCTTCGCGACGACCAAAGTGCCGGCCGGCGCGGCCACGGCCGGCCTGCTGCTGTTCTTCCTGCTCGCGCCCGCGGCGCCGGCCCGCGCGCAGCAACACGGGGACACCGCGACGGGCCCGACCGCCCCGCGGAGCGCGCTCGAGAAGCGGATGCGCAGCGAGCTGGTGTGCGTGTGCGGGGATTGCCCGCACTACAGCCTGACCGACTGCCTGTGTCCGGTGGCCGACAAGATGCGCGCCCAGCTCGCCGAACAGATCAAGCTCGGCAAGGACCCCGACCAGATCAAGGCGTGGTTCGTGGCGACCTACGGCAGCGAGGAGCCGCTGGGCGCGCCGATCGACCGCGGGTTCAACCGGCTGGCGTGGCTGCTGCCCTACGTGCTGGGAGGCGCCGGGGCGCTGCTGGCGCTGGGCGTCGCCGTGCGATGGTCCCGCCGCGAGCGCCCGGCCCCGACGCCGGCGGCCCCCGCCGCGGGCGTGGATTCCGCCCTGCAGGCACAACTCGACGATGAGCTCCGCGACCTCGACTAAGTCCCGTTCTTCCGGGCCCGCCGCCGTGACGGCGCCCAACCCGGCGGCCGACAGCGGCTTCCGCCCGTGGCACTTCTTCGTGCTGGCCTCGTTGCTGGCGGCCACCGCGGCGGTCATGCTCGCCGCGCACCCGTCGCCCGCCAACCTGGTGCTGACCAGCCTCACGATCGGCGCCGCCGGGCTGGCGGGCTACGGCTTCTACCGCACGCTGGCCCCGCTGGCCCTCGACGAGGAGAAGCCGGCGCCCGAATCGCTCGGCGCGCGCGCGCGGGCGGCCATCGAGCGTGAGAAGATGCTGGTGCTCCGCTCGATCAAGGAGCTCGAGTTCGATCGGGCGATGGGCAAGGTGTCCGACGCGGATTTCCAGGAGATGGCGGCGCGGCTGCGCGCGCGCGCCATCGCGCTCATGAAGCAGCTCGACGACAGCGGCGCCGGCTACCGGCAGCTGATCGAGCAGGAGCTGCGCACGCGGCTCGGCCGCGGGGGCGCGTCCCGGGCCGCCGCCGTGGCGGACGCGGCCGGC
>JAHECP010000050.1 GCA_024641665.1 Acidobacteriota bacterium | reverse complement strand
GCGATGGGCGCCGGCGCGCCGCCGCGCTGGCAGGCCGCCGTGCGTCACCGGGTCGAGCGGCTCGACCGCAAGCTGGCGCGCGTACATGAGAAGGGCGGCCCCGAGGCCGCCCCGCTGCTCGCCGACCCGCGGGCCGGGAGCGATCAGGCCTGAGCGTCGGCGGGCAGACTGTTCTTGCCCTTCTTGGCCGCCCGCTCGGCCGCCGCCTTCTTGCGCCCCTCGATCGTCTGCGCGCCGAACCGCTTGGTGAACCGCTCGACGCGGCCCTCGGTATCGACCAGCTTCTGCCGCCCGGTGAAGAACGGGTGGCAGGCGGAGCAGATTTCGAGATGCAGCTCGGTCTTGGTCGAGCGCGTCTTGAAGGTGTTCCCGCACGCGCACCGAACCTCGACTTCCTTGTACTTCGGGTGAATCCCTTCCTTCACGGCCAGCTCCTTCCGCCCTGCGCAAAACACTGATTATAGCAGCAAACCCGGCCGGCCCCTCCTCGTCCGGCCCGATCCCGCCCGTAACCCCATGAAATCACGGGAGAAACACGCGCCGGCCGGACCTATTCGAGGCCGAGCGCCCGGTCCCAGCGGTGCTCGCGGAGCGCCTCGACGAGGCGGGCGGACAGGTGGCGGCCGATGGAGGCCGCGAGGTTCCGCTCGACGTGGCCCAGCTTGCGCATGCCCGGGATCGTCGTGGCCACCGCCGGGTGCTCCAGGACGAAACGCAGCGCCAGCTCGGGGAGGTCCATGCCCTCGGGCACCAGCCGCTGGAGCGCGTCGACGCGTGGCAGCGTCGCCGCCAGGTTGTCGGCCGCGAAGTACGCGTTGCGGAAGTCGCCTTCGGGCCAGCGGCTCTCCGCCGAGAGCGTGCCGGTCAGGCTTCCCTCGTCGAAGGGTACCCGCGCGATCACGCCGAGGTTCAGGCGCTCGCACGCCGGGAACAGCTCGTCCTCCGGCGCCTGGTCGAAGACGTTGTAGACCACCTGCACGGCGTCGACGAGGTCCGTCTCCAGCGCGCGGAGCACGTTGGCCGGGTCCCAGCGCCCCACGCTGATGCCGAACGCCCGCACGAGACCCTCGCGCTTCAGATCGGTCACCGCGCGCTGCCACGACTCGTCGGCCGCCCAGTGATCCGACCAGACGTGGAACTGCTGCAGGTCGATCGTGTCGAGGCCCAGGTTCTCGAGCGAGCGGTGCGTGTACTCGCGGATGTGGTCCGGCGGGAAGACGTCCGCCAGGGCGTCGGTGCGCGTCGCCGGCCAGCGGCGGTTCTTCGGCGGAATCTTGGTGGCCACGTACAGCCGGCGATCGCGACGGCGCGCCACCAGCTCGCCGAGCAGCCTCTCGCTCCGGCCCTCGCCGTACGCCCAGGCCGTGTCGAAGAAGTTGCAGCCGAGCTCCACCGCGCGGTCGAGCGACCGGCGCGACTCGTCGTCATCCGAGCCCGTCCAGCCGCCCATGCCCCACATGCCGAAGCCGACTTCCGCGACCTCCCACCCGAGCCGCCCGAATGTTCGATAGCGCATCGCTCTACTATACCGTTCGCGGGTTCGCAGGTTCTCGGGTTCTCGAGGTTAGGGTGGTGAGTGGTGTTGACCAACTTGACCAACTCTACCGGCGGGCGTATGCTGAGGAAGACGGCTATGGCCAAGACCCTCAATCTCTACGAGGCCAAGACGCAGCTCTCGAAGCTCGTCGACGAGGCCGCGGCGGGCGAGGAGATCGTCATCGCCAAGGCGGGCAAGCCGCGCGCGCGGCTCGTCGGCCTGCGGCCGCCGCGCGGGAAGCGTCGTCCCGGCGGGGCCAAGGGGCGCATCCGGATCGGAAAGGACTTCGACGCGCCGCTGCCGCCCGAGATCCTCGAGGCGTTCCTGGGTGGGTCGTGACGCTGCTGCTCGACACGCACGTCGTGCTCTGGTGGCGCCAGGGGGGCCGTCGCCTGCCGCGCGAGGTCCGCGCGGCCATCGCCGAGGCCGCCGTCGTGCACGTGAGCGCCGCGTCGGCGTGGGAGGTGGCGATCAAGATCGCGATCGGCCGCCTCGACCTCGACCAGCCCTTCGAAGCGCACGTGCGGGACGCCGGCTTCGAGACGCTGCCCATCACCTTCGCGCACGCCGAGGAGGTCGCCCGCCTGCCCCGGCATCACGCCGATCCGTTCGACCGCATGCTCGTGGCGCAGGCGCGCGTCGAGCGCCTCACGCTGGTGACGCACGACCGCGCCTTCCTCGCCTACGACGTGCCCACGCTCATCGCGTGACCATCTGACAGCGTGACAACGGCGTGGTGGAAAGCTCTTCCTGACCCCTGACCCCTGACGGCTATTCGTCCGCCCGTCGCAGCGCGGCGATCGGGTCCAGCCTGACGATCCGCACCATCGGTCCGAGCGACGCCAGCAGGCCGCACGCGGCGAGCGGCGCGCCGACGGCGAGCCAAAGGCGTGGGTCCGGGCCGATCGCCTGCAGGAGCTGGCCCCACGCCTGCGTGGTCACCGCGACGGTCACGACCGTGCCGGCGAAGATCCCGATGAGCGCGAGGACCGCCTGGCGTCCGACGCCCGCGGCGACGAGCCGCGCGGGCGGCGCGCCGAGCGTGAGGCGGATGGCGAGGCCGCGCCACTCCCGCGCGAGCGACTGCGAGATCGACGCGGACACCCCGAGCAGCGCCAGCAGCAGCGCGATCGCGGACAGCGCCTGCAGGACGCCCGGCACGAGCCGCGCCCGCGAGACCTCGTCGCCGACGCGCCGCCAGCGCTTCAGCCGGACCGCCCCTGATGGCGACGCCGTCGCCAGCCGTTCGGCCATGCCCGCCACCGCCCGCGTCTCCACGAGCAGCACCGTCTCGCCGCGTGGCGCCTGCGCGAACGGCACGTACAGCTCCGCCGGCTTCGGCCTGAGTCTCGTCTCGCCCGCGACGTCGTTCACCACGCCGATGACGAGCCACGGCGCGTCGCCGAATCGCGCGAACCGCAGGCGTCGGCCCACGGCGTCGGCCCGGCCCCAGCACCGCCGCGCCATCGTCTCGCTCACGACCGCGACGCGCGGCGCGGCGGGCGATTCCCACCCGGTGAAGAAGCGGCCGGCTCTCAGCGGGACCGAGAACGCGGCGAAGTACTCGCCGCCGACGGCCGAGACGCTGGCCCGGCAGCCTTCGGCGCCGGGCGGCGCGTCGAGGGCCTCGATCGCCGGGCCCCCGGGCTCCGCCGGCTGCGGCTCGCTATCCGCGACGGCGACGTGCGCGACGCCGGGGACCTCACGCATGGCGGCGACGAGCCGCCGGAGCGCGTCCGGGGTGGGCGCGGCGCGGTCCGGCGTGGCGACGTCCGCGACGAACGTGCGATCGGGGCGGCCCGGCAGGCTGCCCGCGAGCACGTCGAAGAGCCGGCCGAACATCGCCGCCACGACGAGCAGAACGACGGCCAGCGCGACCTGGAGGACGACGAGGAGATCGGCCGGCGTGTAGTGGCCGCGGCGGACGATCGGGCGCGCGGGTCCGCGCGACAGCAGCGGGGTGACGTCGGCCCGCGCGGCCTTCGCCGCGGGCATCACTCCAGTCAGGATCGCCGTCGCCGCGACGATCGCCAGCGCGAAGGCGAGGGCGTGCGCGTCCACCGCGATGCCGCGCGCCAGGGCGGGGCTCGACAGGGCGAAGCCGCGCCGGAGCGCCCACGCGCCGGCCGCCGCCAGCGGCACGGCGGCCAGGCCCGCCACCGTCGCCACCAGGGCCGTCTCCGCGAACGCCTGCCGGGCGAGTCGCCCGGGCGTCGCGCCGAGGCTCAGGCGCACCGCTAGGTCGCGCTTGCGGCGCAGGGCGCGTCCGACGAGCAGCCCGGCCGCGTTCCCGCACGCGACGAGCAGCACGAGCAGCGCCGGGCCCAGCAGCCCCACGAACGCGAGGCGGCCGCGCCGGATCCGGGGATCGGTGAGCGCGATCGCCAGGCCCCGATCACGAGCCGGGCCCGCGGCGAACCGTCCGTTCACGTCCGCCCAGGTGCCTGCTCCGCTCAGTCTCGCCACGACCATCGGCGTGTCGTCCGGCGCCGCGTGGACGAGCGGCAGCCACAGGCCGGCATCGCGGTTGGTCAGCCAGAAGCCGTCTGGCATCACGCCGGCCACCTCGTACGGCCGCCCGTCGACGCTGGCCGGGCGGCCGACGATGTCCGGGGCTGCGCCGCAGGCGCGCCGCCAGAGATCGGCGCCGACGAGGAGGGGAGAGCGCTCGGCGAGCCCGTCCGCCGTCCAGATCCGCCCGCGCTGCGGGGCGACGCCGGCGACCGCGAAGAACGCCGGCGTGACCACCTGCGCGCGCACGCTCGCGACGGCGGCGCAGCCGTCGATCTCGAGCGCCACGTCGGCGTCCTCCACGAGCGCCGCCACCAGCCGGTCGCCGGCCTGCTCGACGAGGGGGGCCACGTCGCGCGCGCGCAGCGCGCGCCACCCCGAGGCCGTCGTCTCGTCGGCGAAGTAGAGCCGCCCGACGCGTTCGGGATGCGGGATGGGCGGCAGGTCGTCGGCGACGGTGCGGAAGGCGGTGTAGAGCGTCACCGCCGTGGCCACGCCGAGCGAGAGCGCGAGCACGGCGGCGAACGACGACCCGGGCGCGGTCCGGAGCGCCCGCCCGCCGGTGCGGAGGTCGGCAAAGAGGGACCGCATGGGGGGATGGTACACCGTGTGGGGACTGGGGACTGGGGACCGACGGCTCACGGCTGACGGCTGAGGCCGGACGCCGGCACGCGACGGCCAGCCGCCCGCCTGAAGCGTCGGATTCCCGCTGGTGTCCGAACGCCAGGCGGTGTCCACAAGTGCACAGCTTCCCGGCGCCTCATGGCGCACACTGCAAGGCAGATCGCGCCCGCATGGGCGAGACCCAGTGGGTGCCTCCAGGCCCGATCGCATGGACCGGACGCAGGGAGGACAATCATGCCGTTGATGCAACTGCTCGTGGCGCTGATCGTGGTTGGCGTGCTTCTGTGGCTGGTGAACAACTACATCCCGATGGCGGGGTCCATCAAATCGATCCTGAATGCCGTCGTCGTCATTGTCGTGGTCCTGTGGCTTCTGCGCGCCTTCGGGATTCTCGGCTCCCTCTCCAATATCCGCATCGGGAGCTGAACGAGCCGGCCGCCAGCGCCGGGGCCGGGCTCGAGCCCGGCCCGAGGTAGACCTCCCGGCCACGATCGTCGACTTGTCCAGAGGCCGTCGCGGCCCGGCACCGGCCCCCGGCCTCTGGCCCCCAGCCTCCGGCCTCCGGGCCCCGGTCACGCTCAGTCGCAATCTCCTCTTGAAGATCGCGGAGCTCAACTCGGATTTCGACTTGCAGTGATTCATCGCAGCATTTCGTCAGCGTTTCTTCAGGGTCGGTGCGTTATTCTGCGACTGCGTTCCGGTTTCGCCTTCGTTGATGATGATCGTCTTTGGCGTTCCAAAGAGGTTTTTCAACCAGACCGAGCCTTCTTCAACCGCGACCGTCGTCGTTAGCGTGTTCGGATCGTATTTGACCGAAAATGTCGTTCCGCGATTACCGCAGACGGCTCGATCGGTTTGAATGTTCCAATCAGCGCTCTTGGGAGTGATCTTCGACCAGATTTCGCCCAACGAAATTGTGCTTTTCATTTTGGTCACCCGTCTCTCGGAAGCGCCGCCACGGACGCATCGACGGATCGAGACGCCGGTTGATGTCGAGTCGCAGCGGCGTCTTCTTGAACATCTGGCGGACCTCTGCCGTAGTTCTCCATGTTATTGCAGAGCTGTGCCGATCATCGGACGAAGCGCCGGTGCACGAGAGCGAAGGCTGGCGTCCCCGAGGCTGGCCGTGCGAGGGGACGCGGCGACGGACTGATTCAGACGTCAGGAGGACGATAGGAAACACTAGGGCCGTCTCGCCGTTAGCATAACGCCCCTTCTCAGCCCCTCGGCAGCCCTTCCCCCTCACGACAGGTCGTCAGCGACCGTGCGGAACGCGGTGGAGAGGGTGACGGCCGTCGCCACGCCGAGCGAGAGCGCGAGCACGGCGGCACGCGACGACCCGGGCGTGGTCCGAAGCCCCCGTGCACCGGCGCCGAGGTCGGTCCAGAGGGACCGCATGCGGGGGATAGTACACCTTGTCGGGACTCGGGACTCGGGACTGGGGGCTGGCCCGACTCTGGCCCCCAGCCTCCGGCCTCCGGGCCCCGGCCTCCGGCCTCGGGAGCCGGGGTGTGCGATGCCGCACGGTCCCTCGACGCGTGCCGTCATCCGGTGTCTAACATGGCGTCAGCCGACGTCCGAGGTTTCTTTGGAGGCCATCATGAAGACGCTCATCGCGGCCGTCCTCGGCTTCATCACCGTCGCCGGCGCGTCCACGGCGGCGCAGACGTCCCGGACACTCACGCGGGACGAGAAACGCCAGGGGATCACGGAATTGGCAAAGGCGCTCCGGGCGCGCTACGCGATTGCCGATCTCGCCGAGACGGCCGCGCGCGCGGTCGAGGAGCGGCTCGCGTCGGGCGCCTACGACGGTCTGACCGATCCAACGGCCTTCGGCGAGGCAGTGACGCGCGACCTGCAGGCGGCCACGCGCGATCCGCACCTGCGCTTCGGCGTCGCGCCGCCGCCCCCGCCTCCGCCGCCACCGGGCGCGAGGCCGCCGGATCCCGAAGCTGAGCGTGCCGCGCGGCTGAAGTGGCTCCGCGAGACGAACTTCGGGTTCGCGAAGGCCGAGATCCTGCCGGGCAACGTGGGTTACCTGCGGATCGATCGGTTCCAGGCGCCGGACGTCGCCGTGGATACGCTCAACGGCGCCATGGCGTTCCTCGCGAACACCGACGCGGTGATTGTCGATCTGCGCTACTGCCCGGGCGGCAACGCGCACATGATGCCGTGGTTCGCCGGCTACTTCCTCTCGCACCCGACGAGCCTGTTCGACATGGTGTTCCGCGGCGACAACGTCACCGAGCGCTACTGGACGCAGCCGTGGCTGCCCGGCCGCCGCCTGGACCGCCAGCCGATGTACATCCTGACGAGCGCGCACACCTTCTCCGGCGCCGAGGGCTTCGCGTACCGGTTCCAGGTCCTGAGGCGCGCCACGATCGTCGGCGAGACGACGCGCGGCGGCGCCAACGCGGGCGGCGTCCTCGACATCCCGCCGCGCTTCGCCGTCTGGATGCCGATGGGGCGTCCCGTCGACCAGGACACCGGCACGAACTGGGAGGGCACCGGCGTCGTGCCGGACGTGAAGACGAGCGCGCGCGACGCGCTGGCCGCCGCGCACCTCGACGCGCTCCGCAAGCTCGAGGCAAAGGCGACGGATCGAGTGGACCGGGCCCGGCTCGGCTGGGCCATCGAGCGGGCGGCGGCCAGCCGCCAGCCGGTCGCGCCCGACGAGGACGCTCTGGCGCGTCTCGCAGGCTCCTACGGGCCGCACCGCGTCTGGGTCGAGGGCGGCCAGCTCCGCTACCAGCGTGACACGCGGCCGATCGTGCTGATGACGCCGGTCACGGCCACGGTGTTCGCGCCCGAGGCCTACAACCCCGTCCGCGTCGAGTTCACGCTCGGCCCGGACGGCCGCGCCACGGCCATCGACGTGATCGACGAGACCTGGGCGCGCGAGACGGTCCGGCGGAGCCGTTGACCGAAGAGGCTCACGCATCCAGAGGCCAGAGGCCAGAGGCCGGGGGGAGTGAGGGTGCGCGCCATCGAAGGCCGCGCCCCCAGGCACCCCGGTGCACCGGCGCGCCCCCGGCTTCGTCTAAGGAACGGGGAGAGCGGCGCGAGTGGGGAGCGGCATGCCTGACACGCTCGTGGCCGACGTCCGGTTCGCTCTTCGGTCCTTCCTGAAGCAGCCCGGTTTCACGGCGGTGGCCGTGCTCGTGATGGCCATCGGCATCGGCGCCGTGACCGTCATGTTCAGCACGCTCGAGGCGGTCGTGCTGCGACCGCTGCCGTTTCCCGAGCCCGATCGCCTGGCCTGGGTCTGGAGCCTGACGCCAGCCCATCAGCAGAACACGGTGTCGGCCGTCGACTACTTCGACTACCGGGACCAGTGCGTCGCGTTCGAGGCGCTCGCGTCGTACTACGCCCTGCGTGCCAACGCCGTGGTGACCGGCCAGGGCGAGCCCGAGCGCGTGCCCGAGACGCTCGTGTCGCACAACTTCTTCACGGCGCTCGGGGCCCGGCCCGCGGCCGGCCGGTTCTTCCTGCCCGCGGAGGAGGAAGCGGGCGCGCCCGATGTCGTGGTCCTCGGCCACGCGCTCTGGCAGCGCCGCTTCGGCGGGCGTCCCGACGTCATCGCCACGCCGCTCACGATTGACGGCCGGGCGTACGAGATCATCGGCGTGGCGCCTCCGGCGTTCGACTTTCCGAAGGGCATCGAGCTCTGGACGCCGATGCGGCACGACCTGCAGCCCGTCACGGGCCGTGGCAACCGGAACTTCCGGATCTTCGGCCGGCTGGCCCCCGGCGTGACGATCGACCAGGCCCAGACCCAGGCGAGCGTCGTCGCGTCGCAGATCGCCGCGGCGTATCCCGCCGATAACGAGGAATGGAGCGTCCAGGTCCAGCCCATGCACGAGGTGTTCTACGGATCGTACCGGCCGGCGATGCTGGCGCTGCTCGGCGCGGTGACCCTGTTGCTGCTCATCGCGTGCGCGAACGTGTCGTCGCTCGTGCTGGCACGGGCCGTCGCGCGGCGGCACGAGATCGCGGTGCGGCTGTCGCTGGGCGCCTCGCGGTGCCGCATCGCCGGGCAGCTGCTCGTCGAGGGTGTGGCGCTGGCCGCCGTGGGCGGCGCGCTCGGGTTGCTGCTCTCCGTGCTGGGCATCCAGGCCCTGAAGGCGCTCGCGCCGCCGACGCTGCCGAGGGTCGCCGACATCGGTCTGAATCGAAGCGTGGTGGGCGTCGCGCTCGCCGCGTCGGTCTTCTCGGGCCTGCTGCTCGCGCTCGTCCCGGCGATCCGAAGCGGCGCCATGTCGCTGGTGGACGTGCTCCGGCAGGGCGCGCGCGCCACCGAGGAGCGCGCCGGTCTCCGCCTGCGGAGCGCGCTCGTCGTGGCGCAAGTCGCGTTGTCGGCGGCGCTGCTCGTCGGCGCGGGTCTCCTGGCGCGGAGCCTCGTGCGCCTCTACCAGGTGGATCCAGGCTTCCGGCCCGAGGCGCTGCTGCTCACCGAGGTGCAGCTCCCGCGCGGCCGGTATGACACGCCGGAGAAGCGCGCCGCGTTCGTGAGCGAGATGCGCGAGCGGCTGGTCGCGCTGCCCGACGTCGTGGACGCCGCGGGGGCCGAGCTGCTGCCGTTCACGCTGTCGGGCCGCTGGAACACGGTGTACCGGGCCGACCGCCCGCCGCGGTCGGCCGAGGAACGGATGGGCGCGCAGCGGCAGATCGTGACGCGCGGCTACTTCCGGACGCTCGGCATTCCGATCCTCCGCGGCCGGAACTTCGAGCCGGGGGATCGCACGGACGCGCCGCCCGTGGTCATCGTCAACCAGGCGCTGGCCGAGCAGTTCTGGCCGGGCGAGGAGGCGCTGGGCGCCAGGCTCGTGCTCACCTTCACCGACGGCTCGCCGATGGAGATCGTCGGCATCGTCGCCAACGTGCGACAGCGCGGACCGGCCGACACGCCGCGACCGATGTTCTACGTCTCGTACGAGCAGTTTCCGTTCCCGCCCGACGTGCAGCTGGCCATTCGCGCGCGCGGCGACACGGTGACCATCGCCGACCTCGTGCGCGACGTGTTCCGGCGGATGGACCCCACGCTGGCGCTGGCGCGCTTCGACACGATGGAGTCGCTCTTTGCCGACCGCGTCGCGCTGCCGCGCTTCCGCGCGTGGCTGCTGTCGATCTTCTCGGTGGTCGCGCTCGTGCTGGCCGTCACCGGCCTCTACGGCGTGCTGGCCTACTTCGTGAGCCAGCGGGCCCACGAGCTGGGCATTCGGATGGCGCTGGGGGCGGACGCCGGGCGCCTCACGCGGCTCGTCGTCCGCAGGGGCATGGCGCTCGCCGGGATGGGCATCGGGCTGGGTCTGCTGGGCGGGCTGGCCGGCGCGCGGGTCGTGCAGGACCTCCTGTACGAGACCGCGCCGCTCGACCCGGCGATCCTCGCCGGCGTGGCGGCTGCGCTCGGCCTCGCCGCGCTCGCGGCGTGCGTCGTCCCCGCGCTCCGCGCGACCCGGGTCGATCCGCTGGCGGCGCTCCGCGCGGAATAGGGAGCTTCGCCTGATCGAGGTGCACAAGGTGCACAACGGTGCACCAGGTGCACAGGAGTGCGTGGTCGCGCGGAGACTTCGCTGGCGCGTCTTCGTTCAAGGAAAGGACGCGCCTCGGCGGGAATATGGCGCCTCCTCGCACCTGCGTGCACCGTGCACGTTGCACCCGGTGCACCGTGAGCCCTGAGCCGTGAGCCGGCGGTCCTACTTCCCGTTGGACATCGCGGCGAGGAAGTCGGCGTTCGACTTCGTCTTGGCCATCTTCGAGAGCAGCAGCTCCATCCCTTCGGCGGGCGAGAGCGGCGTCAGCACCTTGCGCAGCACCCAGATCCGGTTGAGGTCGTCCCTCTGGATGAGCAGCTCCTCCTTGCGCGTGCCGCTCTTCTGGATGTCGATGGCGGGGAACACCCGGCGGTCGGACAGTTTCCGGTCGAGGTGGATCTCGAGGTTGCCCGTGCCCTTGAACTCCTCGAAAATCACGTCGTCCATGCGCGAGCCGGTGTCGATGAGCGCGGTGGCCATGATGGTGAGCGAGCCGCCGCCCTCGATGTTGCGCGCGGCGCCGAAGAAGCGCTTCGGGCGCTGCAGCGCGTTCGAGTCGACGCCGCCCGACAGCACCTTGCCCGACGCCGGGACGATCGTGTTGTAGGCGCGCGCGAGGCGCGTGATCGAGTCGAGCAGGATCACGACGTCCTTCTTGTGCTCGACGAGCCGCTTGGCCTTCTCGATCACCATCTCGGCCACCTGCACGTGGCGCTGCGCGGGCTCGTCGAAGGTGGACGAGATCACCTCGCCCTTCACCGAACGCTGCATGTCGGTGACCTCCTCCGGCCGCTCGTCGATCAGCAGGACGATGAGGTACACCTCGGGGTGGTTGGCCGAGAGGCTGTTCGCGATGTTCTGCAGGAGCATCGTCTTGCCGGTGCGCGGCGGCGAGACGATGAGGCCGCGCTGGCCCTTGCCGATCGGCGTCATCAGGTCCATCACGCGCGCCGACAGGTTGTCGTGCGCGGTCTCCAGCGAGATGCGCGACTCGGGGTAGAGCGGCGTCAGGTTCTCGAAGAAGATCTTGCTGCGCGACCGGTCCGGCGGCTCGAAGTTGACCGCCTCCACCTTGATCAGCGCGAAGTAGCGCTCGCCGTCCTTAGGCGGCCGGATCTGGCCCGACACCGTGTCGCCCGTGTGCAGATCGAACTTCCGGATCTGCGACGGCGACACGTACACGTCGTCGGGGCCGGGCAGGTAGTTGTAGTCCGGCGCGCGCAGGAACCCGAACCCGTCGGGCAGCGTCTCCAGCACGCCTTCCGAGAAGAGCAGGCCGCTCTTCTCCGACCGGGCCTTCAGGATCTGGAAGATCAGGTCCTGCTTGCGCATGCCCGTGGCGTTGGGGACGTCGAGCTCCCTGGCGACCTTCGTGAGCTCGGTCACGCTCAGATCCTTGAGCGAGGCGAGCTCCATCACGGCCGACTCGGCGGGTTGGGTCGAGGACTGATGAGTTTCGCGATCAGCTTCCACAGCGGTTCCATTCCTTCCCCGGTCGCCGACACCGGCAGCACCGGGCTGTTGAACGAGCGTTCCATCTCCCCGAGCGCGCGCAGCCGCGCCGCGCGCCCGAGCTTGTCGATCTTGGTGGCCACGATCGCCGCCGGGACGCCCAGCGACCCGAGCCAGCGCCAGGCCTCGAGATCCGACTCGAGGCCCGGGTGGCGGCTGTCCACCATGAGCAGGGCCGCCTCGGGCGGCGTCCCGCCGAAGTACTCCTCCGCCAGCCGCGCGAACCCCGCGGCGGCCTCGGCGCCCCCTCGCGCATAGCCGTAGCCCGGCAGGTCCACCAGGTACAGCTCCGGCCCCAACCCGGCTCCGTGAGCCCTGAGCCGTGAGCCGTGAGCCGTGGCGATCGTCACCCGATACAGGTTCGCGAGCCGGGTCTTGCCGGGCGCGGCGCTCGTGCGCGCCACCTTGCGCCGGGTCAGGGCGTTGATCAGGCTCGACTTGCCGACATTCGATCGGCCGACGAGGGCCACCTGCGGCCGGGCGTGGTCCGGGAGGTCCCGCGCCGACGCGCCGCTCGTGACGAAGACCGCGTCGAGGACGTTCATCAGGGCCGGCTTGCCCGCCGTAGCCTTGGCGAAGGCGGGAGGCCTGAAGCCGGGGGCCTGAGGCCGGGCCGGGAGCCGCGAGCCGGAGATGGGATCACGGGTGGCGGGGCGGAACTCGTCCCCGCCGGGCCTCTGGCCTCCGGTCCCAGGCCTCCGGGATCAGTGCGTAATGGTGTCGTCGCCGATGGGCGGCCGTACGCCGGCGTCTTCCGAGGCGGGGCGCAGCGTGGGCAGGGGCCCCGCCAGCGCGGTCTTCAGCACCTCGTCCATCGTCTCGACCATGTAGATGTCCAGGACGTCGAGCACGTTCTTGGGAATGTCCGCCAGGTCCTTTTCGTTGTCCTTGGGCAGGATGATCGTCTTGAGCCCCGCCCGATGCGCCGCGAGCACCTTTTCCTTCACGCCGCCGATCGGCAAGACCTTGCCGCGCAGCGTGATTTCGCCGGTCATCGCGACGTCGCGCCGCGTGGGGACGCGGGTGAGCGCCGAGACGAGCGCGGTGGCGAGGGTGATACCGGCCGACGGGCCGTCCTTCGGGATGGCGCCCTCCGGCACGTGGATGTGCACGTCGGTCTGGCGCGCGAAGTTGCGCGGGATGCCGTACTCCTCGGCCTTCGAGCGCACGTAGCTCATGGCCGCCTGCGCCGACTCCTGCATGACGTCGCCCAACTTGCCGGTGAGGGTCAGCCGGCCCTTGCCCGACATGAGCGTGGCCTCGGTGACGAGCAGCTCGCCGCCCACCTCGGTCCAGGCGAGGCCGGTGGCGATGCCCACCTCGTTCTTCTCCTCGGCGATCGTCGAGCGGAAGCGCGGCACGCCCAGGTAGTCGCTGAGGCGCTCGGGCGTGACGGTCTCCTTGAAGCCCCGGCCCTCGACGACGACCTTGCGGGCGACCTTGCGGCAGATCGAGGAGATCTCGCGCTCGAGGTTGCGCACGCCGGCCTCGCGCGTGTAGCGCTGGATGATGGCCTGCAGCGTCTCGTCGGGCACGCTGACGTTCTCGGTGGTCAGGCCGGTGCCCGCGATGGCCTTGGGCGCCAGGAACCGCTTGGCGATCTCGATCTTCTCCTGCTCGGTGTAGCCGGCGAGCGGCAGCACCTCCATGCGGTCGCGGAGCGCCTGGGGCACGGTGTGCAGCACGTTGGCCGTGCAGATGAACATCACGTTCGACAGGTCGAACTCGACGTCCAGGTAGTGGTCGAGGAAGGCGTGGTTCTGCTCGGGGTCGAGCACCTCGAGCAGCGCCGCCGACGGGTCGCCGCGGAAGTCCATCGACATCTTGTCGACTTCGTCGAGCAGGAACACCGGGTTGAGCGTGCCGGCCTTCTTCATCATCTGGATGATCTGGCCGGGGAACGCGCCGATGTAGGTGCGGCGATGGCCGCGGACCTCGGCCTCGTCGCGGACGCCGCCGAGCGACAGGCGCACGAACTTGCGGTTCATGGCCCGGGCGATCGACTTGGCGAGCGAGGTCTTGCCGACGCCCGGGGGGCCGGCGAAGGTCAGGATCGTGGCCTTGGGCTTCTTGACGAGCGCGCGGACGGCGAGGAACTCCAGGATGCGGTCCTTCAGCTTGTCGAGCCCGTAGTGGTCCTCGTGCAGGATCTGCTCGGCGCGCTTGAGGTCGCGGCTCTCGCGGGTCTTCTTGTGCCAGGGCACGGCGATGAGCCAGTCCAGGTAGTTGCGCGAGACGGTGGCCTCGGCCGACATGGGCGGCATGGCCTCGAGGCGCTTCAGCTCCTGGACGGCCTTCTCCTCGACGTCCTTGGGCATCTTCGCCTGCTCGATCTTCTTGCGCAGCTCGTCGACCTCGTTGCCCTTCTCGTCCTTGCGGCCCAGCTCCTTCTGGATCGCCTTCATCTTCTCGTTGAGGTAGTACTCCTTCTGCGCCTTCTCCATCTGCTTCTTCACGCGCGACTGGATGCGGCGGTCCACCTGGAGCTTGTCCACCTCGATCTCGAGGATGCCGGCGATGCGGTTGAGCCGCTCGAGCGGCGAGATGATCTCGAGCAGGTTCTGCTTCTCGTCCACGCCGACGACCAGGTGCGCGGAGATCGTGTCGGCCAGCTTCCCGGCGTCGTCCACGCGCACGGCGGCGATCATCGCGTCGTAGTGGAGGTTGTTCGACAGCTTCACGTACTGCTCGAACAGCGACACCACGCGGCCCATCGTGGCCTCGACGTCTTCGTTCGTCTCGCGCTGGCGCGGCAGCATCTTGACGACGACGCGGTAGAAGCCCTTGTCCTCCTTCCACTCGATCGCGCGCGCGCGGTCCACGCCCTCGACGAGCACCTTGATGTTGCCGTCGGGCAGCTTCAGGCTCTGGACGATGTTCGCCACGCAGCCCATCGTGTAGATGTCGGCGGGCTGCGGGTCGTCGACGGACGCGTCGTGCTGGGCGGCCAGGAAGATGCGCTTGTCCTTCGCCAGCGCGTGCTCGAGCGCGCGCGTGGACGAGGGCCGGCCGATGACGAACGGCATCATCATGTGCGGAAACACGACGACGTCGCGGAGCGGGACGATGGGCAGCGTTTCGTAGACTTCCATGGTGTCCGGGAACGGCGCACGACGGCTTGCACGCGCCGCGCGACCCGCCGCGTGAACTCGCGGCCGGGGCGCCACGGCCGGCAGCGCGGGAAGGCGGCTAGCCCGCCTTCTCGATGAGCGTGATGGGCTTCTCCTTCGACTCGACGACCTCGCGCGTGATGACGCACTCCCGGACCTTCTTCTGGCCCGGCAGCGTGTACATCAGGTCGAGCATGAGGTCCTCGATGATCATCCGGAGGCCCCGGGCGCCGATCTTCCGCTTCAGCGCGGACTCGCCGATGGCTTCGAGCGCGTCGTCGGTGAAGCGCAGTTTCACGTTCTCGTACTCGAAGAGTTTCTGGTACTGCCGCGTGATGGCGTTGCGCGGCTGCGTGAGAATCTGGACGAGCGCCGTCTTGTCGAGCTCGTGCAGCGTGCCCACCACCGGCAGCCGGCCGACGAACTCGGGGATCAGCCCGTACTTGATGAGATCCTCCGGCTCCGCCAGCTCGAGCGTCGAGCCGATGTCACGCGACCGCACCGACTTCACGTCGGCGCGGAAGCCCAGCGTCTTCTTCCCGACCCGCCGCTCGATTGCCTTCTCGAGGCCCACGAAGGCCCCGCCCACGACGAAGAGGATGTTGGTCGTGTCGACCTGGAAGAACTCCTGGTGCGGGTGCTTCCGGCCGCCCTGCGGCGGCACGTTCGCCACCGTGCCCTCGAGGATCTTCAGCAGCGCCTGCTGCACGCCCTCGCCCGACACGTCGCGCGTGATCGAGGGGTTCTCGTCCTTGCGGCAGATCTTGTCCACCTCGTCGATGTAGATGATCCCCTGCTGGCACTTCTCGATGTCGCCGCCGGCGGCCTGCAGCAGCTTGAGGATGATGTTCTCGACGTCCTCGCCGACGTAGCCGGCCTCGGTGAGCGTCGTCGCGTCGACGATGGTGAAGGGGACCGAGAGGAGCTTGGCCAGCGTCTGCGCCAGCAGCGTCTTGCCGGTGCCCGTCGGGCCGATCAGCAGGATGTTCGACTTGGTCAGGTCGATGTCGTTCCGGCCGCGCGACTGCTTCTGGATCTCGATCCGCTTGTAGTGGTTGTAGACGGCGACGGCCAGCTTCTTCTTCGTCTGCTCCTGGCCGATCACGTACTCGTCGAGGAACTTCTTGATCTCCTGCGGGACCGGCAGCGAGGTGCGCGTGCCGCGGTTCTCGAAGCGGTTGTCGTCCGCGATGATGTCGTTGCAGACCTCGACGCACTCGTCGCAGATGAACACCGTCGGCCCGGCGATCAGCTTCCGGACGTCGTTCTGGTCCTTGTTGCAGAACGAGCAGCGCAGGACCTCCGACTCGCCGTTCTTCTTCACCATAGCCCCTCGCCCGCGCAAACCCCCGCGCCGCCGGCCTAGGTCCTCCGGGTGATCACCTCATCAATGATACCGTATTCCTTGCCCTGCTCCGCCGTCATGATGTAGTCCCGCTCCGTATCCTCCTGGATACGCTTCAGCGACTGGCCCGTGTGGCTCACCAGGATGCCGTTGATCCGCTCCCGCATGCGCAGGATCTCCCGCGCCGCGATGTCGATGTCGCTCGCCTGCCCCCCCAGCCCCGACATCCAGGGCTGGTGGATGAGAATCCGCGAGTTGGGCAGCGAGTATCGCTTGCCCTTCGCCCCCGCCGCCAGCAGCACCGCCGCGATCGACGCCGCCTGCCCGATGCAGTAGGTCTGCACGTCCGGCTTGATGAACTGCATGGTGTCGTAGATCGCGAACCCGGCCGTGATCGAGCCGCCCGGGCTGTTGATGTACATGACGATGTCCCGATCCGGATCCTCCGCCTCCAGGAAGAGCAGCTGCGCGATGGCGAGATTCGCCATCGCGTCGTCGATCGGCGTGCCGATGAAGACGATGCTGTCCTTCAGGAGCCGCGAGAAGATGTCGTAGGCCCGCTCCCCCCGGTTGGTCTGCTCGACCACCATCGGGATGAGCTGGTTCCGCGCGTCGTGCATGTTCACCGTCCCTGGCCGGCCCCCGCGGGGCCGCCGAATCCGCGTGCTCCGTCGCCGCTCCGACCGCGAATGCACCTGGCGGGCTCGTCAACCTGCGTGAAGGATGTGTAGGGGAATTCGTTGCGTCTGGGCGGGTCGATCACGCCGTCACGATTGTAGCACGGGAGAGCACGAAGTCAATCGCCCGCTCCCGCCGCAGTCCCGCCGCCAGCCGCGCCAGACTCCCCTCCTTCTCCAGGTTCGCCCGCACCGCCGCCGCCGTCCGGCCCATCCGCTCCGCGTAGCGCGTCACCTCGGTGTCCAGATCCGCGTCGGTCACCGCGATGCCCTCGCGCCGCGCCACCTCGTCGAGCACCAGCGCGCTCTTCACCGCGTTGGCCGCCGGCTCCCGCTGGTGCTCGCGGAACTCCTCCCAGTTGATGTTCGTGCGCATCGGATCGATCTGCTGGTCGATCAGCCGCCGCACGAAATCCTCGATCCGCCGGTCGATCTCCCGCTCGAGCAGCCCCGCCGGCACGTCGAACGCCACCCGCGAGGCCAGCTCCTTCAGCAGGTCGCCGCGCAGCTCCCGATCCGCCTCCAGCCGCGCCTGCGCCTCGAGATCCTGCCGCACCCGCTCGCGCAGCGCGCCGAGCGTCGCGAAGTCGCCCATCCCCTTCGCGAACTCGTCGTCGAGCGCCGGCACGATCCGCAGGCGGATGGCCTTCACCGTCACCGCGTAGTCGATCGTCGTCCCGGCCAGCTCCTGCACCGCGTACTCGGCGGGGTAGGTGAGCCGGAACGACTTCTGCGCCCCGACCGCCAGCCCGCCCAGCGCCTCGTCGAAGCCCGGCGGGTTCGCGGGCGACCCGATCTCGACCGAGACGTCCGTGTGCGTCTCGCCCTCGGCCGCCGGCGCGCCGTCCGCGCCGACCGGCGTGCGCGTCAGATCCGCGACGACCGTGTCGCCCCGCTCGACGCCCCGGCCCTCCACCGGGTCGAAGCGCGCCGCCCGATCGCGCAGCTGGCCGAGCGCCTGCTCGACCGCGCCGTCGTCGACCACCGCCGGCCGCCGCCGCAGCGAGAGCGCCGTGTACTCGCCCGGATCGATCGGCGGCACCGTCTCGAACGCCGCCGTGAAGGTCAGCGGCTTGCCCTCTTCGACCACCACGTCGCGGATGCTCGGCGTGTCGATCGGCTCCACACCCCGCTCGCGCAGGGCCTCGTCGACGGCACGCGGCACGAGCTCGTGCGCGACCTCGTGCAGGATCTGATCGCGGAAGCGCGTCCGGACCACTTTCGCCGGGACCTTGCCCGGCCGGAACCCGGGCACGCGCGCCGCGCGGCTGTAATCCCGGGTGACCCGCTCGATCTCGGCGTCGACGACCTCGTGCGGAACCTCGATGACCAGGTGCTTCTGCGTGTCCGTGACGTCAATCAGCTCGTTCTTCATTGGGGGATATCGGCAAACGGCCCGTCGGGCATGAGCGGATGCCGCCCCGCGCGGCCGGGCGGACGGGGCCCGGGGCCGGGCCGAGCGAGGTCTGCGAGTGGTGCGAAAGGGGGGATTCGAACCCCCATAGCCTTTCGGCTACCGGATCCTAAGTCCGGTGCGTCTGCCAGTTCCGCCACTTTCGCGCCGAGCCAGATTCGTAGCGTAGCATGCCGCCAGACCCGCTCGCCACCACGCCGGCCGCGCGGCCGGCGGAGCGCCGGGCCTCCCATGGGCCTTCCCCAGGCCCGACCCCCCTTATTGTAGAGATGGCACCCCTATGCTACTATCCGCCGCCATGAGCGCTACGGTCCGCACCGATCTCTTCAACGGTCTCTTCGCCTGGCATCCCTCTCCTGACGGCCAGGCCCGCCTGAGCCGGCACCCCGACGCCCCGCGCTCGGTACCCGATCCCGACACGGGACGGCACCTGCAGATCGCGACGGTGGACGTCGGCTCGATGGCGATTTGTCCCGAATGCCGGTCCCAGGGCGAGGGCGGGTTCGTCTCCTTCGAGGCCGACCTGCGCATGGTCTACGCCTGCCCCCAGTGCCGGCGCCTCGTGTGGATGCCGGGCGCCTGACCCCGACGAGCTGGCCCGACCGCCCGTCCCGGGATCCTCTCACCCGCTCGCCGCATCTATTGAAGACGCAGGCGCAGGCGCACGCCTGACACCCTGACAACGTGCCGCCCGACGGGCGCCCTCGCGGCGCCGGGTGGCGATTTCCCGTCCCGCGCGATACGCTAATCGGGTATCCGAGACAGGAGGCTCCGTGTTCGCACCCGGCTCGACCGCCGTGTCGTACGACCGCGCGTCGTTCATCGAGTGGTACCGTCGCAACCGCCGCCGCTCGACGGCGCTCTTCGACCTGCTCGACCCCGGCGCGTACTACGAGCGGCCGATCGCGCTTCGCAATCCCATCGTGTTCTACGAGGGCCACCTGCCCGCGTTCTCGGCCAACACGCTGCTCCGGCGCGGCCTCGGTCACGCGGGCGTGGACGACCGCCTCGACGTGCTCTTCGCGCGCGGCATCGACCCCGAGGACGAGTCCTCCGCGAAGCCGCGGGTGGCCGCGCCATGGCCGGCGCGCGAGGACGTGCTCGCGTACGCGCGCGCGGCGGACCGGCGGATTCTCGACGCGCTCGGCCGCGAGGATCTCGACCGGCCCGATCGCCCGGTGCTCCGGCGCGCCGAGGGCGTCTACGCGTTGCTCGAGCACGAGGCGATGCACCAGGAGACGCTCCTCTACATGTGGCACCAGCTCGCCCACGACCGGAAGCGCCGCCCGGCCGACGGCTCCGATCGCCCCGTCGCCGGCGGCGAGCCGCCCGCGGCGCGCACCGTGCGAGTGCCGGCGGGACGCGCGCGCCTCGGCGCCGAGCCGGACGCCGCCTTCGGCTGGGACAACGAGTTCCCCGCGTGGACGGCCGAGGTCGCCGCCTTCGACATCGACGTGTACAACGTGACCAACCGCGACTACCTCGCCTTCGTCGAGGCGGGCGGCTACGGGAACCGCTCGCTCTGGTCCGACGAGGGGTGGCAGTGGGTGCAGCAGGCGCGCGTGGCGCACCCGCGCTTCTGGGCACCCCGCGGCGACGGCTGGGTGTGGCGCGGCATGTTCGAGGACGTGCCGCTGCCGCCGGCCTGGCCCGTGTACGTGAGTTACGCCGAGGCGTCGGCCTACGCCGCCTGGAAGGGACGCCGCCTGCCGACCGAGGCCGAGTACCACCGCGCCGCCTACGGCGACCCCTCGGGCGCCGAGCGCCGGCAGCCCTGGGGCGACGCGCCGGCCGACCCCTCGCGCGGCAACTTCGACTTCATGCACTGGGACCCGGTGCCCGTCGGCTCGTACCCCGCCGGCGCGAGCGCGTGGGGCGTCCACGACCTGGTCGGCAACGGGTGGGAATGGACCGCGACGGTCTTCGACGGGTTCCCGGGCTTCGAGCCCATGGCGTCGTACCCCGAGTACTCGGCCGACTTCTTCGACGGCCGGCACTACGTGATGAAGGGCGCTTCGCCGGCCACCGCCCGCGAGCTCGTCCGCCGCAGCCTGCGCAACTGGTTCCGCGCGACGTACCCGTACGTGTACGCGGGATTCCGGACGGTGGGGGACTGACGGGAACGCACGCTGCGAGGACTGGGGACTCGGAGGCCGGAGGCCGGGTGCCGGAGGCCGGCAGCGTGCCAGTGCTCTTGCCCGGCCTCTAGCCCCTGGCCTCTGGTCCCCGGCCTCTACGAGGTTCTGTATGTTCGAGCTCACGCCGTCGGCCGTCGCCGCCTCCGACCGCCTCCGCCGCTTCGCCGATGAGGTGCGGCGCGACTTGAGCGCGTCGCCGCGGCAGCTGCAGTCGAAGTACCTCTACGACTCGCTCGGATCGTGCCTGTTCGAGGCGATCTGCCGGCTGCCCTGGTACAAGATCACCCGCGCCGAGACGGCCCTCCTCGACCGCGAGGCCGACGCCATCGTCGCGGCCGTCGGCGACCCGCTGACGATCATCGAGCTGGGGTGCGGCAGCGGCGCGAAGCTCGTGCGGCTGGCCGAGGCGCTGCAGCGCGCGGAGCGATCGGCGCGCGTCCACCTGATCGACATCTCCACCGAGGCGCTGGCGCTCTCCGAGCGGACGCTCGGCGCGCTCGAGCACGTCTCGGTCGTCGGGCACCGCGCGACCTACGAGACCGGGCTGCGTCAGGCGGCCGCCGCCCGGCGCGGCGGCGGCCCGCTGCTCGTGCTGCTGCTCGGGTCGAACATCGGGAACTTCGACCCGCCCGCCGCGGCCGGCTTCCTCGATCAGATCCGCGCGGCGCTCCGGCCGGGCGATGCGCTCCTCGTGGGCGCCGACCTCGTGAAGCCCGAGGCCGAGCTGCTCGTCGCCTACGACGATCCGCTCGGCGTCACCGCCGCGTTCGACAAGAACCTGCTGGCGCGCATCGACCGCGAGCTCGGCGGCGACTTCGACCTCGATCGCTGGGATCACCGCGCCGTCTGGAACGCCGAGGCGTCGCGCATCGAGATGCACCTCGTCGCGCGCGGCGCGCAGCGCGTGCGCATCGCGCTCGCCGGTCTCGCCATCGACTTCGAGGACGGCGAGACGATCTGGACGGAGAGCTCGTACAAGTACGACCTGGGACAGATCGCCCGCATGGGCGCCGCCGCGGGGTTCGAGGCCGAGGATCAGTGGGTCGAGCCCGGCGCGCGTTTCTCGCTCACGCGGTTCCGGGCGTCATGAGAGGTCGTCGCTCGAGGGCCGCGCCGCCTACCAGTCGCGTGAGAACGGGCCGTTCCAGCCTTCGGCCTGCCACTGCAGGTGCAGCTGGTCGCGCCGGCGGGTCAGCTCGAAACTGTCGGTGAACGACTCGACGGTCTCCCGCCCGTCAGGGTGGGTGATGACGAGGTCGTAGCGATCGCCCTCGATCTGTACCCGAATCTCGCAACGCAGATGATCGCCGCCGCGCTCAAAAAACCAGATCATGGCTGCTCCGAAGCGCCGGGGTGCCTCACCCCTCGAGAAGGCAAGGCCGGGGCCGTTTGTCGGCCCGGAAAACCGGCGAAAACCACGGGTTTCCATGCCCACGGCCGTCCGCGCTCCGAGCCCGTGGCCCGTTGTGACACACCGGGCGGTCGAAACTGCAATCACGGCCCGTCTTCCGGGGTCTCCGGCTGACCTGCCGAAGTGTGAAAGACCGCGCAGCCGTCGGGTGCGCCGGCGCACGGCTGCGTTCGGATTATGATCGGGGCACGAGGACCCAGCATGAACGACCACGACCGCTCCACCCCCCACGCGCCGGCGGCCGACGGCGCCGACCGCTTCGTGGTCGATCTCGTCGAGCACGGCGGCCCCGTCCGGGGCACGCCCCAGACGCTCGACGCGCGGCTGTTCTTCCGGCTGCTCGTCTTCACCGGCTGCACCGACACGCAGGCGGTGGTCGGCGCCGTGACGGGTTCCGGCCTCGAGGCCGTGGTCTACGCCGACGCGAACGACCCGTACGCCGTCGGCGTGCTCGTCATGTCGGAAGACCCGGCGGTGTTCACCGGCGCCGCGCGCGATCTCTTCCTGCGCGAGCCGTTCACCTCCCTCGTCCGCCTGCCCGATCTCACGATGGTGGGGCGCACCTACGGCACCGGGCGCGAGCCGGATCTCGAGGACTGGCTGCTGCACAAGCCGCGGCGCAACGCCCTCAACCCCGGGTTCCCGTGGGCGATCTGGTACCCCTTGCGCCGCCTCGGCTCGTTCAACCGCCTCCCGCGCGGCGAGCAGGGGAAGATCATGGGCGAGCACGCGCTCATCGGCCGCGCGTACGGCGAGATTGGCAAGGCCGTGGACATCCGCCTCGAGTGCCACGGCCTCGACCGCGACGACAACGAGTTCCTGCTGGGCATCATCGGCCCCGAGCTGTACCCGCTGTCGAAGCTGATCAAGGACATGCGTTCCACCCGGCAGACCTCGGAGTTCATCCACACCATGGGGCCGTTCTTCGTGGGGCGCGCCCTCTATCAGTCGCCTGTCCCCGAGCGCTCGCGCCGCTGAGGCGGGACCGCACCGGCCGCCGGAGGGGCACCTCGGGCGTTCGCGCGGGGTGTGTCCCTGGCGCGATGACCGCCGGCCCCGTGGCATGGCCCATGCACTGACCCCCGGCAGCAGTTCACGGCGGCTGGTGTGACATCACCTTTGAAATCAGCAGTTTGGCGGGTTGCCCGTGGGACCGCCAAGCGGGGGGTGACGAGATGCCGGCGGTCGACGTGGAAGCCGTGGGGAAGGAAGAGCTGCTGAAACTCCTCAGGCGCACGGCGAAGGAGCACGGGCTCCACTACGTGCCGGTAGACCATGAAGGGCTGCGCGCCGAGCTGGAAGTCACGCACGCGCGCTGGTTCTTCGGGGGCCGAACGGCCACCTACTGCATGGAATGCCGGCTGGACGAAGCCTGCCGCACCGTCCGGATTCGCGAGGTGATGCGGGAGCGGTCGTGGGGGATTCCCGCGCCGTTCATCATCGCCGAGAAAGCGCCGCCGACGGGCCGGCGGGTGTCGGGAACGCGGCTGGTCCACGATGCCGCCACCGGTCCGCTCGAGCTCTTCCAGCTGCTGGAAGCCGTCGAGCGGGTGGTCCGGGGGGCCGGCTGGAAGTACTGTCTCGCGGCTGGGAAGCCGTGACGTTCGAGCTAGAGCTCAGGGTGTCTGGCCAATCGGCGCCGCTCCCCCCTCACCACCCGACGCGCCGGCCAGCGCCCTGAGCTCTTCGTTTGCCCGCGCCAGCTCGTCCACGAGCGGGCCGCCGCCGGCCGCCCGCAGGGCGGCTTCCACCGCGCCGTAATACCACACGATCTGATCGCGCCGCGCCTTGAAGCGCGCCCAGACGCGGTCGCCCACGACGCGGTGGTCGCGCAGGATGCCCGTCACGTTCACGATCTTGTCGGCCGCCGCCACGCGCACGACCGACGGCGAGGCCGTGCGCGCGTGCGCGACGTACTCCCGTTTCCGCTCCAGCCATGGGCGCTTGGGCGTCTCGAACGAATCGGTGCACCCTTCGACGATCGCGGCCACCCGATCCCCGAACCGGGCGCGCACGTCGTCGAGGCGGGTGCGTCCGCCCTGGTCCTCGACCACGTCGTGCAGCAGGGCGCCGATCGCCTCGTCCTCGTCGCCGCCGTCCTCGAGGACGAGCGACGCCACCGCCATCAGGTGCGCCACGTAGGGCGTCGTCTTGCCCTTCTTGGTCTGGCCCGCGTGGGCGCGCGCGGCGTAGAGGAGCGCCTCCTCGAAGCGTGGGGTCATGGCCGGCCCGTGTCCTTCTTCTTGGTGACGATCGGCTCGCGGAAGCCGAAGACGAGATACGCGACGCTCGGGACCGGGGCGCCCATGCGGCGCGCCGGACCGAACCGCCACTGGCGCGCCGCATCGAGCGCGGCGCCGTCGAACCCGGCGGCCGACCGGACGACGTGCGCGTTCGACACCGCGCCGCGCTCGTCCACGTCCACCTCGACGATCACCGTGCCGTTGCCGAGCGAGAGCGGTGGATAGGGGGGCGGCGCCATCTTCTCGGGCCGGGGCACCTCCGGCGAGGTGCCCGGCACGTCGAGCGGCGCGGGGGTCGAGGCGACGAGCTCCGGCGGCCGGAGCAGGCCGACGACGAGCACCTGCGTGTCCACCGCCGTGCGGGTGCCGTCGGCGTCGGTGACGCGCGCCGGCGCGAAGCGCCAGCCGCGGACGACCGTGGTGACGTTGTCCAGGAACGGCGTGTCCGGGCTGAGCGCCTTGACCGAGCGGACGTCGCCGTCGGGCGTGACGGTCGCTTCGACGGTCGCCTGGGCCCAGCCGAGGCTGTCGACGGGCACCTGGGGCGTCTCGCCGGTCGCGAGCCGGGCTGGCGTGAACTCGGCGGGCGGAGCCGGCGCCAGCAGGAGCGCCAGCGCGAGCGGAGCGAGAAAGAGCACCTCGGCACCTCCTGTCGCGAGCGGGGAGTCTTTCCTACAGCATAGCTGACGCTTGTCCGTTCACGGGATCTTTCGCTTGTCCGTTCAGGGAACTGACGCGGGTCCGTTCGGCGTGACGCTTCCGAACGGACAAGGATCCTCGGGAACAGACACGCGTCAGTCCCTCGAACGGACAAGGATCTTCGTGAACGGACAAGCAGTGCAGTAGTAGTATCCCCGTTTGGAGGGTCTCTTATGCGTCGCCTGATGCTCGTGCTCATCCCGCTCCTGCTCGCGCCGGCCGCGGCGCGGGCGCAACACCCGTTCAACGTGCGCGACCTGGTCGCGATGGACCGCGTCGGGGCGCCGGCCGTGTCGCCCGACGGGCGGTCGATCGTGTTCACGCTCAGCACGCTCGACCTCGACGCCAACCGGCGCCGGTCGGATCTGTGGATCGTGGACACCGCCGGCGGCGCGCCGCGGCGGTTCACCGCGGACCCGGCGACCGAGGTCAGCCCCGTGTGGAGCCCCGACGGCGGCTCGATCTTCTTCCTGTCGAGCCGGTCGGGCTCGATGCAGGTGTGGCGGCAGCCCGTCGCGGGCGGCGAAGCCGTCGCGGTGACCGCGCTCCCCCTCGACGTCGGGAGCTTCGTCCTGTCGCCCGACGGGCGCATGCTCGCCGTGAGCCTCGAAGTGTTTCCCGACTGCGCGACGCTCGACTGCACGACGACGCGCCTGAAGGCGCGCGAGGAGAGCAAGGCGAGCGGGCGGATCTTCGACCACCTGTTCATCCGCCACTGGGACACCTGGGCCGACGGGCGCCGGTCGCACCTGTTCGTCGTGCCCGTCGCGGGCGGCGCGCCCGTCGAGCTCATGCCGGGCATGGACGCCGACACGCCGTCGAAACCTTTCGGCGGCTCCGAGGAGTACGCCTTCACGCCCGACGGCCGCGCCGTCGTCTTCACGGCGCGCGACGCGGGTCCCGCGGAGCCCTGGTCCACGAACTTCGATCTGTACATGGCGCCGGTGGACGGCTCGGCGAAGCCGCGCGACCTGACCGCGGCCAACAAGGCCTGGGACACGACGCCGTCGTTCTCGCCCGACGGGAAGACGCTCGCCTACCTCGCGATGACGCGTCCCGGCTACGAGTCCGACAAGTTCCACCTGGTGCTGATGTCGTGGCCCGACGGCGCGCCGCGGGCGCTGGCGACCGACTGGGACCGGTCGCCGGGCGGCATCGTCTGGTCGGCCGACGGCCGGACGATCTACACGACCTCGCCGAACCTGGGCCAGACCTCGCTCTTCGCGATTGACGTGGCGACGGGCCGCGTCCGCACCGTCGTCGAGGCCGGCCACGTGACGGGGCCGGCCGTCGCCGGCGATCGGCTGGCCGTGGCCATCGACGACTTTCGCCATCCGGCCGAGCTGCACACCGTCGCGCCGGACGGCTCCGGCCTGCGCGCGATCACGGCGTTCAACGCGTCGCGGCTCGCGCAGGTGAAGCTCGGCGAGGCCGAGCAGATGACCTTCAAGGGCTGGAACGACGAGACCGTCTACGCGTGGATCGTCAAGCCGATCGACTTCGACCCGTCGAAGAAGTACCCGGTCGCGTTCCTCATCCACGGCGGCCCGCAGGGGTCGTTCTCCAACAACTTCCACTACCGCTGGAACGCGCAGACCTACACGGCGGCGGGCTACGCGGTGGTGATGGTCGACTTCCACGGCTCCACCGGCTACGGCCAGGCGTTCACCGACTCGATCGGCGGCGACTGGGGCGGCAAGCCGCTCGTGGACCTGCGGAAGGGCCTCGGCGCCGCGCTCGCGCGTTACAGCTGGATGGACGGCGGCAACGTGTGCGCGCTGGGCGCGTCGTTCGGCGCCTACATGATCAACTGGATCGAGGGGAACTGGCCCGACCGTTTCAAGTGCCTGGTCAGCCACGACGGCAACCTCGACGAGCAGTTCGCCTACTACGCGACCGAGGAGCTGTGGTTCCCCGAATGGGACCACCGCGGCACGCCCTGGACCAACCCCGAGGGCTACACGAAGCAGAACCCGATCGAGTTCGTGAAGAACTGGAAGACGCCGATGCTGGTCGTCCACGGCGGGCACGACTACCGGATCGTCGACGCGCAGGGCATCGCCGTCTTCACCGCGCTCCAGCGCCGTGGCATCCCGAGCCGGTTCCTCTATTTCCCGGACGAGAGCCACTGGGTCCTCAAGCCCGCCAACAGCATCCTGTGGCACGACACGGTGCTCGCGTGGCTCGATCGGTGGACGAAGAAATAGAGACGGGGCCGGGGGTCGGGGACTGGGGACTGGGGGCTGGGGACTGGGGGCTGGGGACCGGCGGCTGACGGCGGCGCTGGTGGGATATGAAGCCGCGCGCCATCGAAGTCGCCGCGCCACCTCGCACCACGTGCACGGTGCACGATGCACCTCGTGCACCGCGTGAGCCGTCAGTTCCGCCGTCCCACGTTGTACTTCTGCCGCGCGACGATCTCGGCCATCGTCCGGCGCACGAGCTCCCCGGTCTCGGGCGACGGGTCGTGGTCGAGCGCCTCGACGAAGTGCTGGTAGGCGGCCGTGGGCTGGCCAAAGGCGTTGAGCTGGACGAGGCCGGCGCCGGCGTGCGCCTCGGCGACGCCCGGGCCGAGGGGATAGTCGCGCAGGTGGCGCTGGTAGACAGCGAGCGCCGCGCGCGCGTGGCCGTGGTGCGCGAGCCAGTAGGCGAGCTGGAGCGAGTGGCGCGGCGACAGCACGCGGCGCGACGCCTCGGACGAGAGCGCGAAGTACTGGTGCGCCGCCTCCTCGAAGCGGCCCGCGTCGATCGCGCCGGCGATGGCGTCGGGCTCCGACTCCACGACGGCCGGCGTGGCGCCGCCCGGCGCGGTGAACGCGGGCCGCCGGCCGGCGCGCTGTCGCCAGTTCATCGCCCAGGCGACCGCCAGCCCCGCGAGGAAGCCGCCGATGTGCGCGCCATGCGCCACGCCGCCCTCGTTGGGCGACACCAGGAAGGGCAGCAGGTTCTCGACGATCAGGAACAGCCCCAGCACCCACCGCGCCGGCACCAGGAACACGTCCCAGATGATCGGGAAGAGGAACACGAAGAGCCGCACCCGGTTGTGCGGGAACCACACGAAGTAGAAGCCGAGCACGCCCGAGATCGCGCCCGACGCCCCCACGAGCGGCAGCGACGAGCCCCGGTCGAACCACGCGAAGAAGAGCGACGCGAAGGCGCCCGTGGCCAGGTACCAGAACAGGTAGCCGAGCCGCCCCAGCCGGAACTCCACGTTGTCGCCGTAGATCCAGAGGAACAGCATGTTCCCGGCCAGGTGCAGGACGCCGCTGTGCAGGAACATCGCCGTGAAGAGCGTGACGAGGTGCGGGTCCACAGGCCGGTAGCCGTACTGGAACACCACCAGGTCGTAGGCCGAGATGTGACTGAGCACCTGCTGGAGCGACACGCCGCTCGGCAGGTGCGGCGCGAGCGCCTGCAGGTACGCGAGGAGCGCCGGGTTGCGCGGGTCCACCGCCGTGTAGCTCAGCGGCAGCGTGATGGCCAGATACACCGCGCAGTTGAGGAAGATGAGGGTGTAGTTGACCCAGGGGACGCCGCGGGGGTTCGGCTCGTCGCCAAGAGGCAGCAGCATGGCGCTGGGATCACTATAGCGCCTCGGGAGGTCAGAGGCCGGGGGCCGGAGGCCGGGACGACGATGTCCAAACCCCCAGTCCCCAGGTCCCCGGCCTCCGGTCTCCGGTCTCCGGCCTCCGGTCCTGAGTCCCGCGTCAGTACAGTAAGATGGTCAAGATAGTCCGACTCTGAACGGCTCTGGAGGACGTCTCGTGGTTTCGCTGGAAGGTCGCTCGTTCGCCGTGCGGCTGGCCGCGGTGGCCGGGCTGCTCGTCCCGCTCCTCGCGAGCTCGAGCTGCTCGATCAGGAAGATGGCCATCAACAGCATGGCCGACACGCTCGCCCAGAGCGGCAGCACGTTCGCGTCCGACGACGACCCCGAGCTCATCCGTGACGCGGTCCCCTTCTCCCTCAAGCTGATGGAGTCGGTGCTCGCCGACGCGCCCCGGCATCGGGGGCTGCTGCTCGCGGCCTGCAGCGGCTTCACCCAGTACGCGTTCGCCTTCGTGCAGGTGGACGCCGAGCTCGTCGAGCACGAGGACTTCGCCAGGAGCGAGGAACTGAAGACCCGCGCCCGGCGTCTCTATCTTCGCGCCCAGCGGTACGGCATCCGGAACCTCGAGGTCGCCTATCCAGGCATCGGCGCCCGGCTGATGAAGGACCCCGAGGCCGCCGTCCGGGAGGTGAAGAAGAAGGAGGACGTGCCGGCGCTGTACTGGACGGGTGCGGCCTGGGGCGGTGCGGTGTCGCTGGGACTCGACCGGCCCGATCTCATCGCCGACCTGCCGGCCGTCCGGGCGCTGCTCGGCCGGGCGCTGACGCTCGACGAGGCGTGGAGGCAGGGCGCCATCCACGAGGCGTTCATCTCGATCGACGCGCTGCCCGCCGCGATGGGCGGCTCGCCGGCGCGGGCGCGCCAGCACTTCGAGCGGGCCGTTGCGCTGTCCAAGGGGCTGTCGGCCGGCCCGTACGTCGATCTGGCCACCACGATTGCCGTGGCGGACCAGGACAAGGCCGAATTCGAGAAGCTGCTGAACCAGGCGCTCGCGGTGGACCCGGACAGGGACCCCAACCTGCGTCTGGCCAACCTGATTGCCCAGAAACGAGCCCGTTTTCTGCTGGACAACGCAGATCTCTATATCGTGTCCCACTAGGACGTGGGGGCGAACCCCACAGTGGAGGCCGCGCACGGCGCGAGACATCGGGAAGACTGGCGTGCGCGGAGGTGGCGTGGGCGTGTGGGTCCTACGCCACCGAACGCGCCAGGCGGGGCGCAGGGGCCCCCGCCGATCCAAGAGAAGAGCGGAGGCGGGGGTGTGGGGCGAAGCCCCACAGTGAAGATTCGAGGAGACAGGTTCGATGAAAGCGCTACGGTTCGGCGTCGCGACGGTGCTGCTCGCGGCGCTGGCCATCTATCCGGTGCGTGCGGCGAACATCGTCATCAAGCTGGGCACGATCGTGCCCGACGGATCCGTCTGGGCCAAGTCGGTGCGGCAGCTCGGCGACACCTGGCGCAAGTCCACCGACGGGCGCGTCGCCCTGCAGGTCTATGCGGGCGGGACGCAGGGGTCCGAGTCGGCCATGATCAAACGGCTCAACTTCGGCCAGCTGCAGGCCGCCTCGTTCACCGCCATCGGCCTCGCCGAGATCGACGACGCGTTCAACGTGTTCGCGATCCCGATGTTCTACGAGAACTACGACGAGATGCAGTACGTGCTCGGCCAGCTGACCCCCGCGCTCGACGCGCGGCTCGAGGCCAGGAAGTTCAAGCGCCTCAACTGGGGGCTCGGCGGCTGGGTGCAGGTGTTCAGCACCGAGCCCGTCAAGACCGTCGAGGACGCCAAGCGGCTGAAGATCTTCACCTCGGCGGGCGACGACCGCCAGGTGGAGTGGTACAAGGAGAACGGCTTCAAGCCCGTGCCGCTCGCCGTGAGCGACATGATGACGAGCCTGCAGACGGGCATGATCCAGGCGCTGCCGGTCACGCCGCTCTCGGCGCTCGCGTTCCAGTGGTACCAGCAGACGCCCTACATGCTCGACTTGGGCCTCGCGCCGCTCGTCGGCGCCAACGTCATGTCCCTCCAGGCGTGGAACCGGATCGCGCCTGCCGACCAGACGATCATGCTCGAGTCGGCCACCAGGGCCGAGCGGCAGCTCAACGCCGACGTGCCCAAGCAGGACGCCGACGCGCTCGCCGAGATGGAGAAGCGCGGCCTCAAGGTCACCCACGCCGACGACGCCGAGTGGCGCCAGGCGGCGGTGGCCTTCGGGCAGTCGATGCGCGGCAACATGGTGCCGGCCGACATCTACGACATGGCGCTCCAGGCGCGTGACGCCTACCGCAAGAGCCACGGAGGCCAGCCCTGAAGGCGTGGCTCGCGCGGGTCGAGGACCTCGTGGCCAGCCTCGCGCTGGCCCTGATGGTCGTCCTCCCGCTCGCCGAGATCGTGCTCCGGCGGCTCTTCGGCTTCGGCATTCCGGGATCGATCCCGTTCGTGCAGCACCTCACGCTGTGGGTCGGCTTCCTGGGCGGCGCGCTCGCCGCCCGGGACGGCCGCCTGCTCGCGCTCTCGACCGGCACGTTCATCCCCGAAGGCCGGTTCCGGCACGCGGCCCAGGTGTTCGCGGCCACCGTCGGCGCGGCGGCCGCCGCCGTGCTGGCGCGCGCCGCGGTCGCGCTCGTGGTCGGCGAGCGCGAGTTCGGCACGATCATCGCCGCCGGCATTCCCGCCTGGGTGGCGCAGCTCGTCCTGCCGTTCGGCTTCGGCATGGTCGCCCTCCGGCTGGTCTGGCGCGCGTCGCGCGGCTGGAAGGGCCGGACGATTGCCGCGCTCGGCCTCGCCGCCGGCCTCGCCGTCGCCATCTCGCCCTCCGTCATGGAGGGGATGAGCGTCTGGCCCGGCCTGGTGGTGATCCTGATCGCGGCCGCGCTCGGCACGCCGATCTTCGCGGTGCTCGGCGGCGTGGCCGTGATGCTCTTCATGATCGAGGGCACGCGGCCGGTGGCCGCCCTGATCTCGACCTACGAGCTGGCGGTCAACCCCACGCTGCCGGCCATCCCGCTCTTCACGCTGGCCGGCTTCCTGCTGGCCGAGGGCGACACGCCGGCGCGGCTCCTGCGGGTCTTCCGCGGGCTGTTCGGGTGGATGCCGGGGAGCACGGCCGTCGTCTGCGCCGTCGTCTCGGCCGTCTTCACCGTGTTCACCGGCGGCTCGGGCGTGACGATCCTCGCGCTCGGCGGCCTCCTGCTGCCGGCGCTCCTGCAGGACGGCTATCGCGAGAAGTTCTCGCTGGGCCTGCTCACCGCCTCGGGCTCGCTCGGCCTGCTGCTCCCGCCGGCGCTGCCGCTCATCCTCTACGGCATCGTCGCGCAAACGCCGATCGAGGAGCTCTTCATCGGCGGCATCCTGCCGGGCCTGCTGCTCATCACGCTCGTCGGCGCGTGGGGCATGCGCGAGGGCCGGCGCATCAAGCACCCGACGACGCCGTTCGACGCGAGGGAGGCGGGGCGGGCGCTGTGGCTGGGCAAGTGGGAGCTGCTGCTGCCGGTGATCGTGGTCGTCTCGCTCTTCAGCGGCCTGGCCACCATCGTCGAGTCGGCCGCGCTCGCCGCGCTCTACTCGTTCGTCGTGCAGGTGTTCATCCACCGCGACCTGAAGATCGGGCGGGACTTCCGCCGCGTCTTCGCCGACTGCGTGTCCACGGTGGGCGGGGTCCTCATCATCCTGGGCGTGGCGGTGGGCCTGACCGCCTACCTGGTGGACGCGCAGGTGCCGGCGCGGCTGCTCGAGTGGACCAAGGCCTACATCACCTCGCCGCTCGTGTTCCTGCTCGCCCTGAACCTGTTCCTGCTCGTGGTCGGGGCGCTCATGGACATCTTCTCGGCGATCTTCGTGGTGGTGCCCCTCATCGTGCCGATGGGCCAGGCGTTCGGAATCAACCCCGTGCACCTGGGCATCATCTTCATCGCCAACCTGGAGCTGGGCTACCTGACGCCGCCGGTGGGCCTGAACCTGTTCCTGTCGTCCTACCGGTTCAAGAAGCCGATGATCGAGGTGTCGGCGGCGGTGCTGCCGATGCTGGCCATTCTCGGTCTGGGCGTGCTGCTGATCACCTACGTGCCATGGCTGACGACCGGCCTTCTGACCCTGATGGGGCGGTAAGGCCGGCCGTCATGTTTCACGTCTGCAATCCTGAGAATTCCCCAGTGGCGCCAAAAGGCGTCTTTCGCGCGTCTGGCGCGACTTGTCGCTTGGAAAACGCCAGCCGATCGACCATCTTTGCTGTTGACCGGACGCGCGTCTGAAGCGGGTTTATCTCCTCCGGTGGCCCGCCCAGGATGTGCGACTCCGGTCATCTTCATGTACAGGCCTGTTCGGGCCGTGCCCACCCGGCATTGGCCTTCGTGCGCGCCGACACCCCAGCCAGGACGTCGGTCACGTTGCTGAGCGCCTTCTCGCACTGCACGATCACCATCGTGCCGAGGCCCGTGTTGCCCGACTGCGAGATGGCGTTCTCGGCGCCGGGCTCTTCCTGCCAGCCCGGCGGGTTTGTGTACGGTATGGTGGCCGTTAAAGTTGAGCTTCGCCGCGACCCCATCTGTCACGGCCTTATGAGAGGATGAAGCCCGACGTGTCCACCACGCCCTCCTCGCTCGCCGTCACCGTCGCCGCGGGCGCCCGCGCCCGGCTGGCCGCGGTGCGCGCCTTCCTCGACGCGTGCCCGGCGGCCGCCGAGGTGCTGGTCGTGGGCGCCTCGCGCGAGGCCGCCGACGAGCTGGTGCGTGAGCTGTCCGCCGCGCGGGGCGCCACCTTCGGCCTGCACCGTTTCAGCTTCTGGCAGCTCGCCGCGCGCGCGGCGTCGCTCGAGCTGGCGCGTGCCGGCCTCGCGCCCGCCACGCGGCTCGGCGCCGAGGCCGTGGCCGCGCGCGTCACCTTCGACGCGCGCGAGGCGGGCGCGCTGGCCTACGTCACGCCGGTGGCCGGGTTCCG
>JAHECP010000049.1 GCA_024641665.1 Acidobacteriota bacterium | reverse complement strand
GAGCGGCGTGAGCGCGCGCGCGAACCGGGGGAACGCCCGACGCGTCGCGACGGCGGACGCGGCCAGGCGGCCGCCGGCCGCCGTGGCGAGCCAGAGCGCGCCCGGCAGCGCGACGAGGACCAGCAGCACGAACGCGGCGGCATACGCCCACCACGCTGCGGTGCCCACCGCCGAGGCCGCGGACTTCAGTCCGCCCCACGGCCCCAGCATCACGGCTGCGTAGGCGAGGGCGCTTCCGAGCATGATGCAGGCCTTGAACAGTACGACGACCCCGAACAGCGAGACGAGCACGAAGCCGGCGCTCTGCAGCCAGATGTTGCGCAGCGCACGCGGCCACCGGCGGTTCGCGCCAAGGCCGGGCCCGTGCGGACCCAGCACGGCGCCGCGCTGCAGCCATTCGCCGATGGCGGGCACCGGACACACGCTGCACCAGCCGCGACCCGCGATCGGCACGGCCACCAGCATGAGCAGACCCCACCACGCGATCCACACGAGGACGATGCCGGCGTTGCGGGCGCCGACGGGCGTGCCGGCCAGGCCGGCCACGATGGCGACGATCAGCCCAGCGAGCGCCGCCAGCGTGACGATCACCTGGGGACCGCGGCGGCGCAGCGCGGCCGCGACGACTCGGTTCCGCAGGAGATCGCGCCGCATCACGGCCGCCACCCCGCGAAGCCGAGGAGCGCCGCCGGAATCGCGAGCGCCAGCGCTCGCCACCAGTCCATGTCGGGCGCCACCCGGAGCTTGCCAATCATGAACGGGTGAAGACCTCCGCACGGCACGTTGCACCGCAGGCGGAACGTCCCGGGCCGGTCGGCCACGAACGAGAGTCGAGCCGGCCGCCCGGGGTCGGCCTTCGCCGCCACGCCGTAGCCGTCGACGTAGAGGCCGTGCACGACGTCGGTGGAGACGAGCTCGAGGATGATCCGATCGCCGCGATTCACGTCGATGACCGCGGGGCTGTACGCGAAGCGGCTCGCCTCGACGCGCACCGTCCGGTCGACCGGTGCGGCGACCGGTCCCCCGAGCGGCGTGAGCGCCACGAGCGGCACCGCCATGCCGAGCGCGATCAGGCTCCAGCGGCGAAAGGACATGGGCGCCTCGGCCGGCCTATTGCGACAGGTTCGAAGGACCGTACTTCGAGTACTCGCGGTCGACGTACGTCCGGATGGAACGCACGTCCCGGCCTTCGGCCGCGAGGCGCATCACGTCGCGCGCGATGTCCACGCAGATGGAACAGCCGAGCGCGTGGCCGTCGTACACGACGGCGCCGCCGGCGTGACGGCCGGCAACGAAGCACGAGTAGTTGGACGTGTGGCCCATGCCGCCGCACCCGCAGTAGCACCCCACCTGCTTCAGCATCTCTGGATTGGCGACGGCGTACCGGTAGGCCTCCTGGACGACGAGCGGCGCCTGCTGGACCTCGGGCGGGAGGTGGGCGGCCTGGGCCATGGCCATCGGCACCGCCGGCGATTCCCCCGTGGCCGACGACACGTTCTTGCCGCAGCCGGCGACCGTGAGCGCGGCGAGGAGCGCGATGGGAGCGTAGCGAGTCGGGATGAGGGGATTGAGCATGAGTTCACCCGGATGACGAACAACTTTCGGGGACGAGCCGGGCCGACGAAACTCGGCTGGGCACCTTGTCGAGCAAGACTCGTTCCGGCGAGCGGCAGTGGAAGGCCGGGAACGGGTCGGGAAACGGCTTTGCACGGCGGGGGGTCACGGAACCGTCGGGCCGCCTCAATTCCCGTCCGATTTCCCATATCAGACAGGGGCGGTGTAGGGAATCAGACACCTGCCGCCGCCGTCACGGGAACGAGCCGGCCTCCGGCCTTGTTCGGGGCCGACGGATTCGCCCTGGCATGGGCACGCGCCTTGCCTCGTTCGTGGACGATGAATGCGATACCGGTGCCTCAATTCCGCCCGTCGACGCTCGTCTGGTACACGGCCCTCGCCGCCAGTGTGGTGCTGGTGTCGGTGCTGCACTACCTCACGAACGGTCAGTCGGTGGTGCTCCACGAGATCTTCAGGCGGCTGTACTACGTGCCGATTGTCGTGGCGGCCGTCCGATTCGGCGTGGCCGGGGGCGCCGCGACCGCGGCGTTCGCCAGCGCGCTCTATCTGCCGCACATCTGGTTGCGTGCGGGCGCCGCACCCGAACAGTACGGAGAGCTGTTGCTCTTCAACGTCGTGGGGCTGGTGACCGGTGTGCTCGCCGATCGACTGCGCGACGAGCGCGATCGCTACCAGCGCGTCGCCGGCGAGCTGGAGTCGCTCTACGCCGACGCCCGCGCACGGACGGACGAGCGCGTGCGGCTCGATCGTCTGGCGACGGCCGGACGCCTGGCCGCCGGCCTGGCGCACGACATCCGGAACCCGCTGGGCGGGCTGTTGGGGTGCGTCGAGATCCTGGAGGCCGACTGCCTCGACGGGCATCCCAAGGCGGAGTTCTTTCGGATTGCCAGGCGGGAGATCACCAGGCTGAATGCCCTGACCGCGGCGTTTCTCGAATTCGCGTTCCCGGATGCCCCCGTTCGCCGGCGTGTGGAGCTGCACGAGATCCTGCGGCGCGCGGTCCGCCACCTGGACGGCCTCGCGGCGCGCGTCGCGTTCTCGTGGGAGGCCGAGCAGTCCCCGCTCTGGGTGGAGGTGGACGACGAACAGCTGGAGCGGGCCCTCGCCGACATCGTCCGGCAGACGACCGCCGGCTCGCGCGAGAGCCGCGTCGTCGTCGGCGTGGAGCCTGCGGGATCGACCGCGTGCGTGCGGCTCGACGTCTCGCCGTTCGAGGTGCCGCCCGCGACCCGCGTGGGCCTCTTCGAGCCGTTTTCGTCGTGCGGGTGCGGCGACGCGCTGGCCCTGGCGACCGCCCGGCGGCTCATCGAGCAGCAGGGCGCGTCGCTTCACGCGGAATTCGCGTCCGGGACGTTGCGGTGTCTGGTGACGCTCGCTCGCAGCGATCCGCCGGTGGAGCCGCAGCCCCTCCCGGTCGCGTCCGCGGCCACCACGCTCGACTGGGACCGTCCGGTTCTGGACTCGTGAGAGCTCGGCGCAGCAGACTGGCCCCCCCTCTGATCAGGATTCTGCCGGCGCGGCCGGGTCGGTCTTCTCGATCTGGAACTTCTGCATGCGGTAGAGGAGGGTGCTGCGCGTGATGCCGAGGTACGCCGCGGCACGCGTCTGGTTCCAGTCGTGCTTCTCGAGCGCGGCCACGATGAGGTCGCGCTCCACGTGCTCGAGCGAGATGCCCTCGTCGGGCAGCTCGAAGCGCACGTTGCCGGCGCGCTGCGCACGCGCGCGCAGCCGCTCGGGCAGATCGTCCACGTCGAGCACGCCGTCGCGGTCCAGCACCAGCGCGCGCTCGATGACGTTCTCGAGCTCGCGGATGTTGCCCGGCCAGGAGTACAGATTGAATTCAGAGTAGACGGCCTTCTCGACCGACGGGCGCGGGCGGCCGAGGCGCGCGCTGTGCTTGTCGAGGAAGTGATCGACGAGCAGCGGGATGTCGTCGGCGCGCTCGCGCAGCGCCGGCATGCGGATCGACACGACGGCCAGGCGGTAGTAGAGATCCTCGCGGAACGTGCCGTCGGCGATCATCGTGTCGAGATCGCGGTTGGTCGCGGCGACGACCCGGACGTCGACCTTGATCGGCCGGGGGTCGCCGACTTTGTCGATCTCGCGCTCCTGGAGCACGCGGAGCAGCTTTACCTGCAGCAGCACCGGCAGGTCGCCGACCTCGTCGAGGAAGATCGTGCCGCCGTTCGCGAGCTCGAACTTGCCCTGCTTGTCGGCGACCGCGCCCGTGAAGGCTCCGCGACGGTGGCCGAACAACTCCGACTCGAGCAGCTGCTCCGGGATCGCGGCGCAGTTGACCGTCACGAACGCCCGGCGCGCGCGGGCCGAGTGGAAGTGGATCGCCTTGGCCAGCAGCTCCTTGCCCGTGCCGCTCTCGCCGACGAGGAGCACCGTCGTCTCGCTCTGGGCGACGCGGGCGGCCATGTCGGTCACGCCGCGCATCGCGCGCGAGCCGGCGATCATGCTGGCGAACGAGAAGCGTTCGGCCACGACCTCGCGGAGCCTGAGGTTCTCGGTGCGGAGCGCCGCAACCTCCAGCGCCTTCTGCACGGCCGTCTTCAGCTGGTCGCGAGAGAACGGCTTCGTCAGGTAGTCGGCCGCGCCCAGTTTCATCGCCTCGACGGCCGAGTCGATCGTGCCGTGCGCCGTGAGGATGACCACGGGCAGATCGGGCTGCATGGCCTTGAGGCGCGTCAGCAGTTCCATGCCGTCCATCTCCGGCATGCGGATGTCGGTGACGACGAGACCGACCGGCTCGCCCTGGAACCGCTCGAGGCCGCTGCGCCCGTCGGTCGCGGTCACGACCCGATAGCCCTCTTCCTGCAGGTGGAACTCCATCACCCGCCGCAGGCTCTCGTCGTCGTCGATCAGGAGGATCGTCTGGGGTTCGGTCATGGCTGGCCCGTCACCGGCGGGGCACCGGATCCGCTCGCCCCGTCCGGCGCCTGCGGGAGCTGGATGCGCACGCACGTGCCGCCGCCCGCGTCCGGCCGCGCGTCGATGCTGCCACCGTGGGAATTCACGATCCGTGCCGACACCGCCAGGCCCAGCCCGGTCCCCTTCGTCTTCGTCGTGACGAACGGGTGAAACACCCGCGCGCGCAGCTCCTCTGGGATTCCCGGCCCTTCGTCGACGACGTCGATGATCACCTGCCCGCCCTCCACATGGTGCCGGACCTGGACGACGGCACCGCGTGGGCTGGCCTGGATGGCGTTGAGCAGCACATTGAGGATCACCTGCTCGATCTGCTCCGGATCGACCCTGAGGAGCGGCCAGGGCTGCGCGCCGGCCGTGTCGATGGAGACGCTCTGGCGTTCCACCTCCGGGCGCAGCAGCGCCACCACGTGGCCGACGAGCTCGCCCAGATTCGCCAGGCGCGGGGCTGGCGGGCGCGGCCGCGCGTAGGCGAGGAATCGGTTGAGCAGGTCCTCGAGCCGCCCGACCTCCTTCCGTGCGATCCCGGAGAACTCGGCTTGCGGGGTCCCGGCAGGAACCTGCGAGGCGATGATCTCCAGCGCGCCGGTGACACCCGCCAGCGGGTTGCGCAGCTCGTGCGCGAGCCCGGCGGCCATCTCCCCGAGCGCCGACAGCCGATCCGCGCGCACGAGCTGCTCGTGCGACTCCTGAAGCTCGCGGTTCGCTCGTTCGAGCGAGGCGGCGGCACGCGCATATTGTGCGGTGAGCTTCCGCTGGTGGTCGGCGAGGAGACCCACGAACAGGCCGGCCACGTAGAACATCACGATCTCCACGTACTGGCTGGCCTCGTACGGGGGGTTCATGCTCCAGGTGATCTCGATGTGCGGAATGTAGGCCAGCGACGTCACGAGCGCCGTGAGCAGCCCGCCCCGCACGCCGAACCAGTACGCGCCGAGGATCACCGGCCCGTAATACAGCCGCTGATAGATCCCGTGCAGGACCACGTACCGGGGGTCGGTCAGGTAGTGCAGGCTGGAGATCAGAAGGATCGCGCCGACCAGCACCGCCACCTGGCGAATCGCCGCGCGCGACGGACGCTTCCCGGCGTTCTTCTCGTCCGATCCAGCCATGGCAGGCCCCATGGTACCATCAACGCCCGGCCGTCGAGCCCCGACCGTGACGCGACCGGGCGGACTTCGAGTACCATCCCGGTGACGAAGCGGTCCCATGGCGCCTCTCTGGAAACCCGGTCACGCCCGGCGCCGAATCGGGCTCGCGCTCGGCGGCGGCGGCGTGCGCGGGCTGGCTCACGTCGGCGTCCTGCGCGTGCTGGCCGAGGCCGGTATCCCGGTCGACGCGATCGCCGGCGTCAGCATGGGCGCCATCGTCGGGGCGGCCCACGCCCTGACCGACGGGTATCCGGACAACCTGATCGCGCTCGTGCGCCAGCTGCACATCAGCTCCTTCAGGGCGCTGCCGCGCGAAGGGCAGGCGGGCGGCGTGTGGACGAGCGTGCGCCGGCTGCTCGACGTCGAGCGCTTCCTGGTGAACAACGTGTTCTCGTGGGGTGTGGCGGCCGATGCCAACGTGGCCGCGCTCGCCACGGCGCTCACCGGCGAGCGCCGGCTCGAGGACGCCCGCGTGCCGCTTGCCGTGGTGGCGTGCGACCTGCGGTCCGGCGAGCCCGTCGTCTTTCGCACGGGGCCCGCGGCGCTGGCGCTGCAGGCGAGCGCCGCCCTGCCCGGCTTCTTCCGCCCGGTCGAGCACGACGGCCAGCTGCTCGCCGACGGCGGCTACGTCGGGATGGTACCGACCTGGGTGGCCCGCGAGATGGGCACCGACATCGTCGTCGCGATCGATGCGGATCCGCTGTCCGCCGTCGACGAGGTCCAGGACGGCCTGCACGCGCTGCTGCGGGCGCTCGACATCACGTCCGAACGCTACAAGACGGCGCTCCTCGACGACGCCGACGTGGTCATCCGGCCGGACTTCGGAGGGCCGGTGGACACCCTGGACTTCTCGCAGATCGAGCGGTGCATCGACGCCGGCGCCCGCGCGGCGCGCGAGGCCCTGCCCGCCATCACCGCGCGCGTGCAGGCGCGCCGCCGGGCGCAGTGGTGGCGGCCCTGGTAGTTCCGGCGCGGGATGTGTCGCCCTGCTGAGGCGGCCGGCCGCCTGGGGCGTCCGTGTGGCGGAACGCCTCTTCCGGGGCGTGAATGCGCCGGACGCCTCGCGCCGGACGGCGCGTTTCCGCGTGTTGCACGTCCGCACGGCTGGCACGACTCTTGGTGGACCCGAGTAGCGTGTCCAGAGTCGGTCTCATCGCCATCCTGCCGGGCGCGGCGGCGCTTTGGTTCGCGCTGTCCGCCGCCTTCACCGGCGGGGCGCCGCGGGCCTCCCGCGCTCCCGAGCCGCCGAGAGTCGTCACCGCCAGCTACAGCGTCACGCCGGTGTCGGGCCCGAGTCGCATCCACCAGCTCGGGCTGACGTTCGACGACACCGCCCTCGGCCGTGCCGGGCGGTTCGGTACGCCCGCCGACGCGCTGCCCTTGCAGGGCCACGAAGGGTCGGATCCGTTCGAGCTGAGCGGCGCCGATCTCTATCGACTCGACTGCCGCTCCTGCCACGAGGACACCGGGCAAGGCGTGCCGCCGGAGATCCACTCGGTCGTTCCCACCGTGCGGGGCGCGTCGCCGGCGTGGCTGGCCGAGGACTTCAAGCAGCGCGGGTTTCCCGTCAACGACAAGTTCCTGGCGAGCGTCGCCAGCGGCGCCGAGCACGACCTGCGCGACCGGCTGCTGCACGGCGGCAAGGAGATGCCCCCGTTCGCGCACTTGCAGGGGCCCGAGGTCGACGTGCTCCTCGGCTACCTCCGGACGCTCGCGCAGGTGCCCGACGCGCCGAAGACGACGGTGCTGGTGCGCGAGGACATCGCGCGCGTCGGCGAGCACGTGGTCAAGGGCACGTGTCACACGTGCCACGATGCGACGGGCCCCGACGTGGACGCCGCGGGCCTCGCGGCTGGCGAGATCCCGCCGCTCGCGAGCTTTCCGCGGAAGTTCTCCATCATGCAGGTGATGCACAAGGTGCGCGAGGGCAGGCGGATCACGGTCGGCCTCGTCTCGCCGAACGACCACGGCCGTATGCCGGTGTTCAGCTACCTCACGCCGGCCGAGGTGCAGGCCGCCTACCTCTACCTGTCGCTCTATCCGCCCAAGGGCTGAGCTGGCGCCCTGTCTGTCGCCCTGTCTGTTTTCGAGCAGACCGGCGCGTGCGCTGTCTGAAAGGAATCGTTCCGCGCTTCCGGGATCCGACGGTCCGGGGTTTTCCCCTGCGAAACACGCGCAGCGCAGCTGGGGGCGACAGGCACCGGCCTTGCTTGCTCCGCCAGTCCAAGATGAGACCGACCTCGGCGACGCCTTCGCTCACCCGCCCCCGCCCGTAGCCTGCCCTGCCATGTCATCGCCGCTCCGCGCGCTTCTCGTCGTTCTGTGCGTGCCCATCCTGGCCGGCGCGCCTGCGGTCGGCCAACCCGTCACGGCGCCGGCGCCACCGGGATCGGCGGACGTCGCGCGCGCGATACCGGCCGACCCGACCACCTCACTGGCGGGTCTCGTGGCCGAGCTGGACCGGTACAACCCGGAGCTACAAGCCGCCCGGAGCGACGTGGACATGCGCCTGGCGCGCATCGCGCCGGCCGGTGCGTTGCCGGATCCGACGTTCTCCGTCGGCTACATGGGCGGGCTGACGCGGCCGTTCTTTCCATCGGCGGCGACGCCGAACGCGTTTCGCCAGTTCGGCGTGTCGCAGGAGCTCCCCTACCCCGGGAAGCGCGCGCTCAGAACCCGCATCGCCACGACCGATGCGGACGCGCAGCGGTGGAGCTACGAAGATACGCGCCGGCAACTGGTGGCGGAGCTGAAGGCGACATACTTCGACTACGTGTTCGTCGATCGTAGCCTCGCCATCGTTCTGAGAAACAAGGCGCTCCTCGAGGAGTTCCGCACGATCGCCGAGGCGCGCTTCGGCGTGGGCAAGGGCACGCAGCAGGACGTGCTCAAAGCCCAGCTCGAGATCTCGCTGCTGCTCGAGCGGCTTCAGACGCTGGAGCGCGACCGCGGCACGCTGCAGGCCCGGATCAACGGCCTGCTGGATCGGCCGCCGGACACGCCACTCCCCGCCACCTTGAGCTTCGCGGCGGTCGACCCGCTTCCGGACGCCGCCGGGCTGCAGGCGCTGGCCGAGGGGAACGACCCGGTGCTGCGGCGCGACGAGCGGCTCATCGATCGCGGCCAGCAGTCGCTCGCCCTCGCGAAGAAGGAGGCGCTCCCCGACTTCGCGATCGCCTTCACCTCGCAACAGTACGCCGAGGAGATGCCGTGGATGTACGGCATCGACTTCATGATGAAGATCCCCCTGTACTGGCAGCGCAAGCAACGGCCGATGATCGCGGAGGCCACCGCTGCGCTCGAGCGCAGCAAGCAGATCCGTGAAGACACGCTCGCGACCGCGCGGGCGCAGGTGACCGAAGAGTATCTGGCGGCGACCACGAGCAAGCACCTCGTCGACCTCTTCAGTGACAGCGTGCTGCCACAGGCGCACCTGGCGCTGGAGTCGTCGATGGCGTCGTACCAGGTCGGCACCGTCGACTTCCTGACGATGCTGACGAACTTCGTCACCGTGCTGAACTACGAAGTGAGCTACGAGGAACAGCTGGCCCGCTACAACCAGGCGCTGGCCCGCCTGGAGCCGTTCGTGGGCATCGAGCTGGTCCGCTGAGCGGACCCGTCCACGCAAGCGCCGACGGGAGCCGGGCCCGTCGGCAGAGCCCAGGCCGGGGGGCAGGAGACGTCGCGGAAAGAGCCGAGGGATCCCATGAGTGACGACGAACCATCGACCATCGTGTCATCGCCGGAGCCCGCAAGCGGCGAACGACGCCGACGAGTCGGCGCGTCCGTCGTCGTGGCCCTGGTGTCGGCGGCGATCGGCGCGGCAGGCGCGCTCGTCGCGGTGCGGCTCGGCGGTGTGCCGGCGACCTCGGCGGCGCCGCCGAGCTCCAAGCACTCCGCCGACCACGGCGTGATGGCGGGCATGCCGGGCATGGAGAGCGGCGGGGCCGGCGCGCCGCCGGCCGAGGCACACGGGCAGAGCGTGTACATCTCCCCGGCGCGCCAGCAGCTCATCGGCGTCCGCACGGCGGAGGTCACGCACCGCGCGCTCGACACGACGATCCGGACGGTAGGCACGCTCGCCTACGACGAGACCCGCGTGACGAAGATCCACACCAAGATCGCCGGGTGGATCGAGCGTCTGTTCGTGGACTACGAAGGCAAGTCGGTGCGGCGCGGCCAGCCGCTCTTCACCGTGTACAGCCCGGATCTCGTCTCGACCCAGAACGAGTACCTGCTGGCGCTCGAGGCTCGGACGCGGCTGGGCCAGAGCCAGTTTCCGGAAACCCGTGCGGGCGCCGAGTCGCTTCTGGCCGCGACCCGCCAGCGCCTCGAGCTCTGGGACATCAGCGACGCGCAGATCGCCGAGCTGGAGCAGACGCGCCAGCCGCGGAAGACGCTCACCCTGTATTCGCCGTTCAACGGCATCGTGCTCGACCGGAACGCCTTCGCCGGCCAGTACATCACGCCGGAGACCGCGACGTTCACGATCGCCGACCTGTCGATGATCTGGGTCCTCGGGCAGGTCTTCGAGTACGAGCTGCCGCTGGTGAAGCTGGGTCAGGAGGCGGAGATCCAGTTTCCGTACGGTCCGCCGAACGCGACGCTGAAGGGAAAGATCACCTTCATTGCTCCCGACGTAGACCCGACGACGCGGCGGGTGACGATCCGGATCGAGCTTCGCAATCCGGGCTTCGAGCTCAAGCCGGATGCGTACGTGACCGTGGTGATTCAGGTGAGCGGGGGCCCCGCGCTCGCGGTGCCTCGCGAAGCCGTGATCGACACCGGCGTCAGGCGCTATGTCCTCCTGGCGCGCGCGGACGGCTACTTCGAGCCGCGCGAGGTCCAGGTCGGCCAACCCGTCGACGACTACTACCCGGTCCTTCAGGGCCTGGCGCACGGAGACACCGTGGTGACGTCGGCGCAGTTCCTGGTTGATTCCGAGACCAACCTGCAGGCGGCGATGCAGGCCATGTCGATGAGCATGCCCGGCATGGACATGGGCGGCGGCAAGGGGATGGAGGGCATGGACATGCCCGGCCACGTGCACCCGAGCGCGCCGACACCGCCGGCGAAGAACGGACCGCCGGTGAAGCGATGATCGAACGACTCATTGCCTTCAGCGCGCGCAACGGCTTCATCGTCCTCCTGCTGATGCTCGCCACCATCGGAGGAGGCGTGTGGGCCGTCCGGCACACGCCGATCGACGCCATCCCGGATCTGTCGGACGTGCAGGTGATCGTCACGACGAACTGGGAGGGGCGCAGCCCGACGCTCATCGAGGACCAGGTGACCTATCCGATCGTCACGGCGCTCATCTCCGCGCCGGACGTGAAGGTCGTCCGCGGCTTCTCGTACTTCGACGTCTCGTTCGTGTACGTCATCTTCGAGGATGGCACCGATCCTTACTGGGCGCGCAGCCGCGTGCTGGAGTACCTGAACGGCCTGCAGGGACGCCTGCCGGCGGGCGTCACGCCGGTGCTCGGACCCGACGCCACTGGCGTCGGCTGGGGCTTCGAGTACGCGCTGGTCGACAAGACCGGCGCGACCGATCTCTCGCGGCTCCGCACGCTCAACGACTGGTACGTGCAGTACTGGCTGCGCAGCGTGACCGGTGTCGCCGAGGTCGCCCCGGTTGGCGGTTACGTGAAGCAGTATCAAATCGAAATCGACCCGAACGCGCTCCTGGCCTACAAGATCCCGCTCGACACCGTGATCGAGGACGTGCGCCGGAGCAACAACGACGTCGGCGGGCGTGTGGTCGAATGGACGGGCCGCGAGTACATGGTCCGCGGGCGCGGGTACATCCACGACGTCAGCGACATCGAGCAGGTCGGCCTCGGCGCGAAGCCGGACGGCACGCCGATCCTCGTCAAGGACGTGGCGCGCGTCCACCTCGGCCCGGACATGCGCCGCGGCGTGGCCGACCTCAACGGCGAGGGCGACGTCGCCGGCGGCATCGTCGTGATCCGGTCTGGTGTCGACACCTACGGCGTCATTCAGGCCATCAAGAAGGCGGTCCAGGAGCGGGTCCAGCCCGCCTTGCCGAAAGGCGTCGAGTTCGTCACGACCTACGACCGATCGGATCTGATCGAGCGTTCGATCGACAATCTCAGAGAGAAGCTGATTGAGGAGGCGCTGATCGTCTCGCTCGTCTGCCTCGTCTTCCTGTGGCACTTCCGCAGCGCGCTCGTCGCGATCCTGACCCTGCCGCTGTCGATCCTCCTGTCGTTCGTGGCGATGAAATACATCGGCCTCGGCTCGAACATCATGAGCCTGGGCGGCATCGCGATCGCCATCGGGGCGATGATCGACGCGGCGATCATCATGATCGAGAACGCGCACAAACACCTCGAGCACGACACGGGCGCGAAGCCGCGGCGCGAGATCCTCATCGAAGCGGCGCAGGAGGTCGGTCCGTCGCTGTTCTTCTCGCTGCTCATCATCATGGTGTCCTTCCTGCCGATCTTCACGCTCGAGGCCCAGGAAGGCCGCCTGTTCCGGCCGCTGGCGTTCACCAAGACGTTCGCGATGGGGTTCGCGGCCCTGATGTCGGTGCTGGTGGTGCCCTATCTCATGGCGCTCCTGATCCGCGGGAGGATCGCGCCCGAGGCCAAGAACCCGATCAACCGACTCCTCATCTGGGCCTACCACCCGTTCGTGAAGTTCGCGCTGCGCCACCGCGCGGTCACCCTCATCCTGGCGCTGCTCCTGATGGCCAGCACGGTGCCCGTCTTCATGCGCCTCGGCTCCGAGTTCATGCCGCCGCTCTACGAGGGCAGCCTGCTCTACATGCCCATCACGCTCCCGGGCGCGTCGGTGCAGACTGCGCAGCAGATCCTGACGCTGCAGGACAAGATCATCAGGCGGGTGCCCGAGGTGGCGTCGGTCTTCGGCAAGGCGGGGCGGGCGCTGTCGGCCACCGACCCCGCGCCGCTCGAGATGATCGAGACGGTCATCAACCTCAAGCCCGAGTCGGAGTGGCGGCCCGGCATGACGCCCGACACGCTCGTGGGCGAACTCGACGGACTCGTGCGGCTGCCAGGTGTCGCGAACGCCTGGACGATGCCGATCAAGGCGCGGGTGGACATGCTGTCGACCGGCATCCGAACGCCGGTGGGGATCAAGATCTTCGGTCCCAAGCTCGAGGAGATCAACGACATCGGCGCGCAGATCGAGCGCACCCTCGCGAGCGTCCGTGGCACGCGCAACGTCTTCGCGGAGCGCGTCACCGGCGGGTACTACATCGACTTCACCGTGAAGCGCGATCAGATCGCCCGCTATGGCCTGACCGTCCAGGACGTCGAGATGGTCATCGAGTCGGAGATCGGCGGCGCGAACATCACGACCGCGATCGAGGGCCGCGAGCGGTTTCCGGTGAACGTCCGGTACCAACGGTACTACCGGAGCGACGTCAACACGCTGAAGCGGACGCTCATCTCGACGCCCGGCGGCGCGCAGATCCCGATCGGTCAGGTCGCCGACATCTCATTGACGACCGGCCCGACCGTGATTCGAACGGAACAGGCCCAGCTCCTGGGCTACGTCTACGTGGACATCGCCGGCCGCGACATCGGCGGCTATGTCGCCGAGGCCAGGCGCGTGGTCGGTCGGACGGTGACGCTGCCCGAAGGCTACTACCTGGAGTGGAGCGGGCAGTACGAGTACATGACGCGCGCCGCCGACCGGCTGAAGATCGTCATCCCCCTGACGCTCCTCATCGTCATCGTGCTGCTGTACTTCAGCACCCGCAACGTCACGAAGATTGCGATCGTGCTGCTGGCCGTGCCGTTCTCCCTCGTTGGCGCGTTCTGGCTCATCTACCTGCTCGGCTACAACCTGAGCGTCGCGGTCTGGGTGGGCCTCATCGCCCTCGCGGGCGTCGACGCCGAGACAGGCGTGGTGATGCTGCTCTACCTCGACCACGCCTTCGAGAAGTTCAAGCGCGACGGGCGCATGCGCAGCCTGGCGGATCTGCAGGCGGCGGTCGAGGACGGCGCCGTGAAGCGGATCCGCCCGAAGATGATGACCGTGATGGCCATCCTCATGGGCCTGCTGCCGATCATGTGGAGCCAGGGCGCCGGCGCGGACGTGATGAAGCGAATCGCCGCCCCGATGGTCGGGGGCGTGGTCACGTCGTTCGCGCTGGAGCTGTTGATCTACCCCGTGATCTTCATGATCTGGAAATGGCATCGAGAGGTGAAACCGGCGCTCGCGGGACAGTCGTCGTGGCTGGCGCGAGCCCGACCTGATCGAAGGGGAATGTGAGATGCGTCGACGAATCCCCGCTCTGGCGACCGTCGTCCTGATCGCCGCCGTGTGTTCGGCCGAGGTATGAGGACCAGGGCCGACTCAGGTTCGGAGCCGACCGCACGTTCGCGTTCGAGCTGACCGAAGGCACCATCGCCGCCGCCGTCGTCGACTTCCTGCTCGCGCGCATCGATCGGCCGGTCGTCTCGGCCGTCATGCCGTCGCTGCCTGCCGATCCGCTCGGTCGCGTGCCGGTGAAGCACGAGCGGCAGGGGCGCGGCAGCGAGGGGACGCTCGTGCTCTACACGAACGGCCTGGTCTACCTGACCGACCGGCAGGACGACGCGCGGTACTGGCGCTTCAGCGACTTGTTCAGCGTGCTCCGGATCGACCGCGAGCGCTTCGAGGTCCGGGCCTACGAGGGTGGCGGTGGCAAGATCCGCCCCTTCGTCTTCGAGTTGAAGACCGATCTGCCCGACGGGTTCTACGACGTCCTCTGGCAGCGGGTAAACGGGCCGGCGTCGGCGGGACCGCGTGGGGACGAGCCCGGTGCGCGCGTCCTCCCTGCGGACTCGCCCGCAGGGATCGTGAATTCTCCCCGCCCGCCGTCCCTTCCGGGCGGGGCTCCGGCCCCGAAGACCGGGAGTTCCTCAGGATTCCGCGCTCCGCCGTGCTGGCACGGAAGCTGCTCACGATCGCCGTAGTATCCGCCGGGTTCTTGCCTACAGCTGACAGAGGAGTGTCGTATGCGTTCGAGATATCTGCCTCCGCTCGTCGTCTCTTTCGCGCTCGTGACCTGGTCCGGCTGGGCCTCGGCCCAGACGCTTCCGCCCGCGGGCCCGCCGGCCGCCGCGCCGGCCGTGTCCGCGGTCGGCGGGCTGTCGGCGAGCTCCGCCACCAGCGGCGTCCTGGTCGGCGCGACGTTCACCTACCCGGTCACCGATCGCGTGTCGTTCGAGGCGCTCGGCAGCTACCTCGGCCGAGGCCCCGGCGCCCGCGCGCTGAACCTGAACTTCGGCATGCTGGTGAACCTGCTGCCCGCCGATCGGAAGGCCGTGCCCTACGTGGCGCTCGGCGGTGGGCTGTACCGCACGTCGTTCGACCTCGACAACGCGCATCTCTTCGGTGGGCTCATGTCGCAGTACGCGCCCGGCACGCAACTGGTGCCCTTCGGCGGCATGCTGGGCTTCGGCATGATGCAGGGCTACACCGGCACGATGTGGCAGGGGCCGTGGACGGGTCCGACGTTCGATCCCCAGGACATGCCGCACTTCTACGAGAGCCGTCTCGGCATGATGACCGTGCCGGCGAACGGCCGCTGGGGCGCGCGCCGCTTCACCGATCCGGTGATCTCGCTCGGCGGCGGGCTGAACGCCGCGCTGACGTCGCACGTGTTCGTGCGGCCAGACGCGCGGGCGCTGGTCGTGCTCGCGAACGGCGACCACTACACGGTCGGCGTGATGTCATTCAGCCTGGGCTATCGGTTCTGATCTGGACGAGCCGTCGCGCGGCGCCGCACGGCACACGCCAAGACCACGGCACGGAGGACCGACGTCCTGGTCGAGGGTGTGTCCTTCGCGAAGCGCTCGCGGCGGGCGCTACGGCCGCGGCGGATAGTTGGCCAGGTACAGGTAGGCGGCCACGATCTCCTCTTCCGTGAGGTAGCGGAACGTCGGCATGCGTCCGCCGCCCATCATCCCCATCATGCCGGACGCGCCGTAGCGGACCTTGCGGATGAGGTCGTCGGGCGACTTCTCCTCGGGGAAGCTCGCGAGTGACGGGATGGTGCCGCGCATCATCATCATGTGCCCGCTGCCGGGGCCCGTGGCGTCGTGGCACACGTGGCACGTGCCCTTCACGAGGTGCTCGCCCACCCGGGCGACCGACTCGTCCACCTCCAGGTCGGGGCCGGTCGCCTCGGGCACGCCCGCCTGTTGCTTCAGATAGTGGAGGAGCGCGTCCACCTCGGGGCCCGCGAGGTGGGGAAAGGCGGGCATCTGCTTGCCGCCGTGCTCCAGACGATCACGAAGGTCCTTTTCGCCGCCCGCGGCGAGCTCGGCGACGAACGCGGCGCCGACCGGCGTGCCGCGCGCCTCGAGACGCTTGCGGATCAGCGTCGCCGACGAGCCGCGCACCGCGTCCAGGTACGACGGGATCTCAGGTGGCGCGGACCCGCGCCGCACCCGGCGGCGAGGGCCAGGGCGATGAGCCCCGCCAACCGGCCGGAGGCGCGCAAGGTGGTGGGCATCGGCCACCTTTCCTACTTCGTCAGCGTCAGATGCACGGAGGTCGGCTTGCCGCTCTCGACCGTGATCTTCTTCGTCGTCCCCTTGAGCTTCTCGCTCCAGACGTGCAGCGTGTAGGTGCCGGGCGGCACGTCCTTGATGTCGAAGCGACCGTTGTCGTGCGTGACCTCGAAGTACGGCGTGTCGAGCACGTCCACGAAGCCCTCCATCTCCGGGTGGAGGCGGCAGAGTTGCGTGTAGACGCCGGGCTTGGCGAAGGTGTGCGCCTTCGACTGGCCGTGCTGCCAGGTGCCGAGGTCGTACTCGCCCTCGGGGGAGAACACGTTGTGGGCAACCGTGTCGCTGTTGTGGAATTCTACGGTCTCGCCCTTGACGATGGCAAGCACGTGCGGCACGAAGTGCATGTCCTTCTGGTCCACCACGGCCGGGGCGGCCGGCGGCGTGACCTTCAGCCCCGGCGCCTCCAGGCTGACGACCAGATTGGCCGAGGTGCGGAGGCTGGATGCCGTCACGGTACCCGTGACGGATCCCGGTGTGGCGGCGCCCGCCGGCACGATCGACAACGCGACCGCTCCTGCGGTGGCCACCCATGTCTTCAGCATGCGTAGCTTCTCCTCTCGAGCGCGGTCATCCCACGCGGCGCCGGCCGTCCGGGCCAGCGGCACGCACACCAGCGTGATCGCGCGGGCGACCGTAGCCGTCGCCTCATCGAGGTACCGGCTCTCGTGACGGGAACGCCGACGAGGTCGAGCTCGACCTTCGCGCGCGGGATGCGTACGGGGCCGCTGCCGGAACCGCAGGGGTGGTGTCGGTTTCAAGTGCACAACACGTGCCGGCAGCGCGTCGCGGGACGTGCACCAGGGTCGGCACTGGCGGTCATCGCCCGCCTCGTCGGTGCGGCTTTCTGGTCGTCGGATGGTTCGACGGGGCAGTTTGCCACGGGGCGCGACGTGTGAGGTCGCCGCCAGGGCGGGCACGCCGCCGCGCCGGTCCCCGCGCCCGCCGGACGCTCAGGACTTCGGCGCGGGGGCCGAGGGCTGGGTCGGCGGGGCCGGCCGCGCGAGCGCGTCCAGGTACGCGACGAGCTCGTCGATCTGCGAGGCCGTGAGGTTGTGTCCCCACGGCGGACAGAGCGGGGATCGTCCGACCGATGCCGTGCCGCCCTCGATGATCTGTCTCCAGTACGTCCGCGGGTGCGTGGTGAGCGAGGTCTGGAACACGGGGGGCTTCGGATCGAGGTTGTACGCGTTCTGGCCGTCACCGCCGCCGGCATCGCCGTGGCAGGTCACGCAGTACTGGCCGAACAGGCGCTTGCCCTCGGTCTGCGCGCGCGTCAGCCCTTCTTCCTGGGCCTGCTTCCTGAACACGTCCATCAGCGGCTCGGACCGCTTTGCCGGCCGGCCGCGACCGCACCCGCCGAGCGCCACGGCGACGGCCAGTCCCAGGGCCACCCGGAGCGGCAGGCGAAGGCATCGGGTCACGGCGTCCTCCCAGCGGCAGTCCTCGAGAGCGTCATCAGATAGGCCGTCAGGTCCTGCACCTCTTCCGGCTTGAGACCGTAGTCGGGCTGGAGGGTGCCGGGCTTCCACTTCTCCGGCGCGGCCAGCCAGGCCTGGATCCAGCCGGGCTTCAGCCGGTGCCCCGTGTCGCTGAGGTCGGGTCCCACGTATCCGCCCGTCTGGCCGATGATGTGGCAGCCTCGACACCCGAGCTTCGTGTAGAGCGCCGCGCCGCGCCGCGCGGCGTCGGGCGCCGGCGCGAACGGCTTCTCGAGCGCGTCGTCCACGAAGACGGACGAGAAGTAGTCCGCGATCGTGCGCGCCTCGTCCGCGGTCATACCGAAGTGCGGCATGCGCGCTTCGACGCTGACCCGTATCGCGTAGGGCTGCTGCAGGTACGCGACGATGTGGGCGTACTGGAGCTGGCTGCCGATCCGGTCCAGCGGCACGGTCGACAGCGTCCCGCCCCACCCGTTCACCTGGTGGCACGACAGACAGCGGTAGCGCGACACGAGGGCGCCGAACGCGCCCTGCGGGCGATACGGTTTCGGCGCGGGCGCGTCGGTGACGCGCGAGGCCGGCAGATCCGCCTTGCGGGTGCTGAGCAGGGCGACGACGACCGTCGCGGCCTCCTGTTCGGTGAAGTTGAACGTGGGCATGCGCGAGTCCTCGGCCAGCTTGTCCGGCTCGCGCAGCTTCAGGTAGAGGTAGTTCTCGAGCGTCGGGTCGGCCGATTCGCCCCGAAAGTCGCTCGGCTCGACCGTGCGGTCGCCGATGGCCATCAGGCTCGGCCCGATCTTCGCCGTCGACGCCAGGTTGCCGAAGCGATGGCAGGAGAAGCAGCCGTGCTTGATGAAGGTCTGCTTGCCCGCCTCGACCTGCTTGGGATCCAGGAAGCCGACCGCGGGCGGCGTCGTCGCCGCGTCGGGGTCCACGAGATCCTCGGTGAGGTACGCGACCAGATCGCGGATGTCGTTGTCGGCCAGGCGGTAGCGCAGCATGCGCGTGTCGGGCTGGTCGTGCATCGGATCCTCGAGGAAGCTGTACAGCCAGTCGCGACGGACCTTGCTCCCGACCGTCGTGAGCTCGGGCCCGAGCGTGCCGCCGCGGCCGTCGATCATGTGGCAGGACACGCACCGGGCCTCGCCGAAGACCGCGCGGCCGTGATCGGCGTCGGCCTTCGACCAGTCGACGCCCGACGCATCGAGCGGCGTCGTCTGTCGCTGCGAGAGCAGGAACGCAGTGAGGTCCTGGATCTCGTCCGGCTCGAGGCGGAAGTTGGGCATCCGCGCCTGGGGGAGGTAGGCCTTCGGGTCCGCCAGCCACTTCCGCAGCCAGTCGGGCCGGACCTTGTAGCCGACGCTCTCGAGGCGAGGCGCCTGGACCTCGTCGAGCGAGAAGCCCGGGAGGTCGTGACAGGCGATGCAGCCCGCCTCGGCGATGCGCGCCCGGCCGGCGGCCAGCAGGAAGGCCTCCTTGGGCTCTCGCTCGCGGTGGCACGTGCCGCAGTTGGCCTCGATGAGCTCGCGCGGGCGGATCGGATCGGACCAGTGCGGAATGGGCTGGTGCGCGGCGTCGCGGTAGTCGGTGGCCTCGCCCTGTCCGCCGTGGCACACCGTGCAGCCGAAGCGATCGGGCGGATGCGTCTTGAGCCACGTCCCGCTGTGCGTCGTGAACGGCTGCGGCGCCTTCACGAACGCGTCATCGTCGACGCCGAGGTGGCAGGTCGTGCAGCGATCGACGCGATCGATGTCGCGCAGCCAGATCTGCCGGATGCCGTCGGCCGGCGGCGCCAGGCTCAGGGCGTGGGGGTCCTTCACCTGCCCCTCGATCGCGCGGAACTGGGCCTGCGTGGTGCGCCACTCGGCGAAGAACTCCTGCATGAACACCCACGAGAAGATCCCGAGGAAGGCGAGCCCCAGCACAGCGAAGGCCAGGTGCATCCGGCTCGGAGCGGTCTGAGGAGTGCGCATCGACGTCTCCTAACGCATCCAGGGCCAGACCCACGCCCAGTTGGGGCCGCGGAAGAACGTGCCGACGATCGTCAGCACCACGGCGACGATGGCGAACGCCCCGAACGTCCAGTTGGCCCACCGGCGCTCGCGCGCGAACCAGACCCCCACCCCGCGCGGCTTCGGATCGAGGTACGGAATGAGGACGAGCGCGAGCACGATCACGCCCGGCACCAGCACGCCGCCGACGAACGCGCTGTAGTGCACCAGCTCCTGCAGACCCAGGAAGTACCAGGGCGCCTTGGCCGGGTTCGGCGTGATCGTGGCGTTGGCGATCTCCTCGAGCGGCGCGTTAAAGACGAGCGCGACCACGTGGAGCACGACCAGCACCGCCAGCAGCAGGAGCAGCTCGCGGTACAACAGGTGCGGCCACGACAGGACTTCGTCGTCCTCCGGGTCCGACTCGACGACGGGCTGGGCGGGGCGATCGGTGAGGGCCATCAGGCCGTAGCTGCGCGTGGAGGCGGGAAAGCGGCCGGGCGCCGCCTCGACGATGGCCGACGGCTCGGGCTGCGGCGGCGCGCTGAGACCGTCCTTGCGCACGCGGAAGAAGTGGACGGCGACAAGCGTCATCGCCGCGCCCGGCAGCACGACGCAGTGGAGCACGTAGAAGCGGAGCAGCGCGCCGGACCCGATGACGTGCCCGCCGAGCATGAGGTACTTAAGGTCGTCGCCGATCCAGGGCGCGTAGCTGGCGATGTTCGAGCCGACGGTGATGGCCCAGAACGACAGCTGGTCCCACGGCAGCAGGTAGCCGGTGAACGAGAGCCCCAGCGTCAGGAGGAACAGGACGACGCCCACGACCCAGTTGAACCGGCGCGGCGTCTTGTACCCGCCCGTGAAGAACACGCGGCACATGTGCAGGAAGACGACGAGCACCATCGCGTGCGCCGCCCACCGGTGCATGTTGCGCAACACGGGCCCGAACGTGACGACGAACTGCAGGTCCTTCATGCTCCGGTAGGCCTCGGGCGGGTGAGGCGTGTAGTAGAGCATGAGCGCCACGCCCGTTACGACGAGCACCAGGAGCAGATAGAAGCTGATGAGTCCGAGCCCGAGCGTGTAGGAGGCGCGCAGGCTGTGCTTCTTCACCTTCGCGGAGTGCACGTGCAGGAAGAAGCTCGAGATCATCGCCGCCGTGCGATCCTTGTCCGTGCGCGGCCAGCCCACGCGGAAGACGGAGCGCCAGGCGGATCTCACGGTGCGGGTCGCGGCAGTCAGGCTGGGCACGTCACACCTTGAACCGGTAGTCGGGTTGGACGAGCCGTTCCTCGTCGATCACCAGCTCCCCGCGCGGGGAGAGGCTCAGGGCGAACCAGGCGAGCGGCCGCGGGGCGGGTCCCCGCGTGACCTGGCCGTTCGCGTCGTACAGGCTGCCGTGGCACGGGCAGGCGAAGCCGTCGCCCGTGATGTGGTTCACGTTGCAGCCCAGATGCGTGCAGATCGACGAGATGGCGTAGAAGCCGGCGTCGCTGTTGAACACGAACAGGCGGCGCTCCGGCAGGAACGTCGCCGTGCCGGGCGGGAAGTCCTCGGGCCGGCCGACCGGGAAGCGGCTCGGCGGCTCGTACAGCACGTTGGGGAACAGGTAGCGCGCGGTCGCGCCCAGGAAGCCGAACACGCCGACCACGACCGTCGCCGTGCCGGTGGTGAAGAGAAACCGCCGCCGGGTCCGCTCCCCGGTCAGCCCGCCCGCGGCGCGGTCGCCGTCCTTCGCCGGATCCGTCATGCCCCCTCCATCTCCTCGGCGAAGAGCTGCAGGGAGGCGGCGGGGCTGTTGTCCACCTCCAGCAGCTCCATGGTGATGGCGCGCGTGGGGCACCGATCGGCGCACAGGCCGCACCGGATGCAGCGCTCCTCGTCCTTGAGGATGACGCCGGCCCCGGCGGTCGCGCCCAGCCGCTCGCGCAGCGCCTCGACCTGCGGCACGCCGGCCAGCCGCTCGGCCTTCACGAGCTTGAGGCAGTTCTCCGGACAGATGTCCACGCATCCGCCGCAGAGGATGCACGCGTCGGAATCGAAGATCGGGCTGACGTTGCACCACAGGCAGCGCTGGCCTTCGGTCTGCGCCTGCGCCTCGGGGTAGTCGAGCTCGACCTCACGGAAGCCGACGCGGCGCTGGACGGGCAGGCAGGGCACGTCCTGCCGCGCGATGCGGTCGTAGTCCTCCGCCCAGCGGCTCAGGTGCAGTGTGCGGAAGCGGAGCGGTGGTCGCGCGATCGGACCCCCGCCGAGGTGCCGGTGGATGGCGAGCGCGGCCCGCTTGCCGTCGCCCGTCGCGTCGATGATGATGCGCGGGCCGAAGGCGAGGTCGCCGCCGCAGAACACCCCGGGCGCCGTCGTCGCCAGCGTCTTCGGATCGACCTGCACCAGGCCGCGCGGGGTCACGGCGATCTCGGGGTCGCCCGCGAGCGCCGTGAGGTCCGGCTTCTGCCCGATGGCCAGGATCACCGTGTCGGCCTCGATCTGCCGCTCGCTCGACGCCACGAACGTCGGGTTGAAGCGGCCGTTCGCATCGAACACCGACGCGACGTCGACCGTCTCGAGCGAGGTGACCTTGCCGTCCTTGCCGAGGAACTGTTTCGGCCCGCGTCCGCCCACGAAGTGGATGCCCTCCTCCTCCGCCTGGGCGATCTCCTCCCGCGACGCCGGCATCTCGTGCCGGCGCTCGAGCGAGACCACCGTGACCTGGCGGGCGCCCAGACGAAGCGCAGTGCGGGCGGCGTCGATGAGCGTGTTGTCGTACCCCCACGACTCGAGCAGCGCCTCGGCGCCGGGCGGCATCGCCGTCTCCGCCTCGCGGACGCCGTAGCGCAGCACCGTGCGGGCGACGTCGAGGGCGACGTTCCCGCCGCCGACGATGACGACGCGCGAGCCGAGGGCGACGTGGTAGCCGAGGTTGGCGTTCAGCAGGAAGTCGACGCCGTTGATGACGCCGTCGAGCTGGGAGCCCGGCACCTGGAGATCGCGGCCGCGCGTCGCGCCGAACGCGAGGAACACCGACGCGAACCCGTTGCGGAAGAGATCGCCGACCGTGTAGTCGCGGCCCAGGCGCCAATTCGTCTTGATCTCGACGCCGAGCCGCACGGTGCGGTCGATCTCGGCCCGAATGATGTCGCGCGGCAGCCGGTACTCCGGAATGCCCTGGTAGAGCATGCCGCCGACGACCGGCGCGGCCTCGAAGACCGAGACCCGGTAGCCCAGGTACGCCAGGTCGTGCGCGCACGCGAGGCCCGCCGGACCGGCCCCGACCACCGCCACCCGCGCGGGCTCGCCGCCGACGCGCGCCGCGACGCCGAGCGGCACGAGATCGCCGTCGGGGGCACCCGCCACCACGCTCTCCACGCCGTGACGCTCGGTGAGCGTCCGCTTCAGCGCGCGAATCGAGATCGGCTGGTCGATCGTGCCCCGGCGGCACTTGCTCTCGCAGGGATGCGCGCAGACGTGCGCGCAGACCGACACCCACGGGTTCGGCGCGCTGGCCACCTCGTACCCTCGCCGGTCGTCGCCCTCGGCCACGGCCCGCACGTACGCGCCGGCGTTCGTGCGGACCGGGCAGGCGCTCCGGCAGCTGATCAGATCGAGGAAGTACCGGGGCGAGGTCAGGGTCGCGTCGTAGCGAGGGTTCACGGTCGGCTCCCGACGCTACCGTCCCACGGTCAGGTTCACGGTCAGCGGCTTGCCGGCCTCGACCGTGACCTCCTGCTTGACGCTCTTGAGCTTCTCGCTCCAGGTCGTCAGCGTGTACTTGCCTGCGGGCACGTCCTTGATCTCGAACGTGCCGGCCTTGTCGGTCACGGCGAAGTAGGGCGTGTCGAGCACGACGACGTAGCCCTCCATCTCGGGATGGACGCGGCAGAGCTGCGTGTAGGCGCCGGCCGCGTCGAACTTGTGGTCGCGGCTCTGGCCTTGCGGCCACGTCCCGAGGTTGTACTTGCCCTCGGGCGAGAACACGTTGTGCGCGATCGAGTCGCTGTTGAGGAACTGCACGGTCGTCTCCTTGACGACGGCGACCACGTGCGGCACGAACTGCATGTTCTTCTGATCCATGACGACCGGCTTGGCCGGCGGCGTCACCGTCAGGCCGGGGGCCTGCAGGCTGACGACGATGTCGGCCGGCGTGCGCACGCCGGTGGCGGTGACGGTGCCGGAGACGGCACTGCCCGACGCCGCGACGAGGGGGAGCGTGAGAAGGGCGGCCGCACCGGCGGCCGCTGCGATCGATTTGACAGTCATGAGAAACGACTCCTCTTTCAGATGTCAGAACGCGAACCGCACGACCGCGTTCAACGAGTGATTCCGCCCCTCGCGCAGATCGCGCTGGTATTCCAGCATGCCCTTGACGTTGGCGCGGATGAGCGCGCTCAGGTTGAACACGGCCGTCCGCAGGCTGACGACCGAGGGATCCGCGGGCGTCACCGTCTCGTAGCGGAACGCGCCGTCCAGCCAGGGATAGAACAGGTAGTCACCTTGCAGGAACCACGCGTGATAGGAGGGACCAATGGAGCCGAGCAGGTTCGCGTCCGCGTCGAACAGCTGCAGCGTGTCGGTCCCGTGCAGGTACGCGCCGAACACGTTCAGGTCGCGCACGAACGCGCTCGCGTAGAACCCCGTCCGCAGGAAGTGCTGGTCCTGGATGCTGGCCACGTCGCCCATGTCCATCTGGTCGACGTTGATGCCGCTGCCGTCGCCGCGGTAGGCGAACACGCCCACCCGCAGCGAGTCGTCGCGCCAGTTCTCGGCCGGCGGGTTCTTGCCGCCCATGTCGCCGTCCAGGCCCATGCCGCCGAACTTGTAGTCGAGCCGCGCGTACACGTCCTTCGCGTTGTTGCCGTCGAAGCGGGCGCCCGCCGGGTCGCCCATCCCGTTGACGATGCCGGCGACGTAGAGCGCGCGGTGATGCACGATCCCGTAGGCTTCGATGCCCGTTGCCATCATCGGCAGCGAAATGCCGCCGCCCATGTCGGTCAGTCCGGTGCCGCCGTGGGCCCCAATCGGATTGTAGGCGAAGAGGGAGTCGATGCCGGCGTCGGTCATGATCCACATCTCCTGGAACCCGTCCACGACGTTCGGCGCGATCCGGCCGATGCGGAAGTGGAACAGGTTCTCGGGGCCGAACGGCGAGTCGAACGCGATGTGCGCGTGCTCGAGCTCGACGTCCACCGAGCCGTCCGGGTTCGCCCCGAACGTCGTCTCGGTGAAGTAGGAGACGTGGTCGCCGAGTGTGCCCGCGCCGAAGATGTTCAGCTCCTGCGGGAACTGGAAGTCGTTCTTCACGCTGTCGACGCCGCCCGCGTCGTTCACCCCCGAGGTGTTCACGTCGGCCATCTTGACGTTCACGGCCAGCGGCACCGCGGGCGAGATCGCCCCGGGCCACACGGCCTTCGGCCAGAGCCGCTTGTAGGCCGGCGCGCCCATGGGCACGGGGATCTCCTTCACCAGATCCTCGGTCTCGTTCGGCATGCGGTAGCCGTTGAGGCGGAACGCCTCGCCGAACGCGTTCAGTTTCGGGAAGACGATGTGGCAGGTCTGACAGCTCGTCTTGTATTTCCGCGCGAAGGCGGGTATCGCCTCGGCGCGCGTCGCGGGCAGGGCGAGCAGCGCGACCAGGACGGCGCACGCGAGCGCGACGGATCCCAAGCGAGGCGGATGGGTGTGAATCGAGGGCATGAGGCGGCCTCCAACAAATGAGAGCCCCGGTAGATAGTTGGGCGCCCGGCGCGGCCGGAGCCCGTTCGAGCCGGTATGAGCATTATCCGGACCGGAAGCCCCTCCCGCGGGATCTGGCCTGTAAGCTATTGGGAACAAACGGGTAAGTTGGAGTCTAACAACGCCGGAATCGGCGTGCGGAGCGCGGGCTGTCTGTCAGATAGTCTGACAGCTCAGCGTTAAGTGCCCTGTTTCCTTCGCGTTGGTGCGATTGTCAGAGAATCGGACGGTAGGTCGCCCAGCTCGTGCAACTTCCGGTACAAGCTGTCCCTGGAAATCCCGAGAATCTGCGCCGCCCGGCTCTTGTTCCCACCGGCCCGGGCCAGCGCCGATCGGATGGCCCAGGCCTCCAGCTCACCGAGGTCCAACGGCAGCGCCGACTCGGTCGCGGAGGCAGACGACGGCGGCGCCGACGCGCCCTGGCGCCGGAACCAGAGCTGCGCATCCTCGGCGCGGATCTCGACGCGGTCGGGCGGAAGCGTCGCGCAGAGGTTCTGCACCAGGTTCTCCAGCTCCCGGACGTTGCCCGGGAACCGATAGCTCAGGAGCAGGTCGAGCGCGTCCGGCGCGATGCGGCACAGCCCGGTCACGCCGGCGGGCCGATAGCGCGCAATGAAGTGCTCGACGAGGCGAGGGATGTCCTCGCGCCGCTCGCGCAAGGCCGGAACCTGGATGACGAGGACCGACAGACGGAAGAACAGGTCCTGCCGCAGCGCGCCGGCTCGAAGCTCCCGGATGCTCCGGTTGGTCGCGGCGATGATGCGCACGTCGATCCGACGACTCTCGAGGCCGCCGACGGGCCGGACTTCGCCGTCCTGCAGCACGCGCAACAGCTTCGCCTGCGCGGGGGCGGGCAGGTCGCCGATCTCGTCGAGCATGAGCGTGCCGCGGTGCGCGGCCGCGAACAGCCCCGGGTGGTCGGCGTGGGCGCCCGAGAACGCGCCGCGCCGGTGCCCGAACAGCTCGCTTTCGACGAGATCGTGCGGCAGCGCCGCGCAGTTCACCGGCACGAACGGCCGATCGCGCCGCCGGCTGTTGGCGTGAATCGCCCGGGCCAGCAGCTCTTTGCCCGTGCCGGTCTCGCCGACAATGAGCACCGGCGTCTCGCTGCGCGCCGCGGCCAGCGCCCGGTCGAAGACGGGGCGCATGCACGCCGAGTTGCTCACGATCTGGTCGAAGCCGTAGGCGCTGGAGACCAGCGTCCGAAGCTGCGCGATACCGTCGCGCAGATCGGCGGTCTCGAGCGCGCGGTCGATCTCCTTGCGCAGCAGCTCGCGCGAGAAGGGGATCGGGACGAAGTCCTCCGCGCCGTTCCGGATGGCCGCCGTCGCGTGCTCCACCGTGGGCGTCGGGCTCAGCACGAAGGCCGCGAGCCGCGGGTAGCGGCTCTTCAACGTCCCCAGCAGGGCGGTGACCCCCTCGCCGTCCGGCGGCTCCACGACCAGGAACGCGGCCACCGAGGGCACGCGGTCCGGGATGTCGAGGAGATTCGGCGTGTCCGGCGCGGCCGCCAGCGGGGCCAGGTCGGTCAGGAACGTCGTCAGGTCGTCCCGCAGGGAACCGGCGGGGGCGACGATCACGACGCGCGCATCGGCTAAGCGTTGAGTCATGGGTACGCCCGGACGCACGAACGACGACCCGAGGCCGTCGCAACCTGCGTCATACGCGCACAGGGCCCACGTGCGAAGCGGGGGAAACTCAGCAATTATACACGTCTCGGTCCCGGGGGTCGCGAGGTTCTCGAGGTCGCGGCAACGGCCGACGGCACAGCCGTCCCCGGACCGGATCTGGGCCGGGCCGTCAGAGGCGCGGATGGGCGCGGCGGATCAATGTCCCAGCGTCAGCTGAATCGCCGTCGGCTTGCCGCTCTCGACGGCGATCGGCTTCGTCGTGGTCTTCAGCTTTTCGCTCCAGGCCTTCAGGGTGTACTTGCCGGGCGCCACGTCGGGGATCCGGAACGCGCCCGACTCGCCCGTCACGGCGAAGTACGGCGTGTCGAGCACGACGACGTAGCCCTCCATCTCGGTGTGAAGGCGGCAGAGCTGCGTATACACGCCGGGCTTGGTGAACGTGTGGGTGCGCGACTCGCCGTGATTCCACGAGCCGAGGTCGTACCCGCCCTCGGGCGAGAACACGTTGTGCTTCACGGAATCGTCGTTGAGCCACTTCACCGTCGCACCCTTCACGATGGCCACCACGTGGGGCACGAAGTGCAGGTTGCGCTGGTCGATCTCCACCGGCGCCTTCGGCGGCGTCACGTGCAGGCCAGGGGCCTGGAGACTGATGACGATGTCGGCCGCCGAGCGGAGGCTGGGGGCGATCACGGTGCCGTTCACGCTACCCGGGTTCGCGGCGCCGAGCGGGACGAGCAGCAGCGCGACCGCACCGGCCGTCGCCGCGAGTGACTTCATCATGGTTGGACGCTCCACCGCTGTTGTCGCAGGAGAGAAGGTGGACGGCGTGCGCGTTGCCGCCCCGATGATCCAGTACGGTGTGCGGCAAAGTGTGCATAAGATGTGCCGCGACCGCCGCGAGGGTCGCGGCGATTTCGCCCGTCTATCGGGCGCTCGGACGAAACCCCGCGACACGGTGCCGGCCGCCGAGTGGGGCCATCTGGCCGGCGCGCCGCGCGCGCGGGGCATCTTGCCCCGCACGGGTAGGGTAGGAGCGGACCGCCGGGGGCGGAAGCCCGCGGTCGAGCGGCCCGCCGCTGCTACAATGAGAGGCGCGCCGCCGGCCCGACCGGGCGGGCACGTCCGGTCCACACCATGTATCCAGTCCTGTTCAGCATCGGCAGCTTCGAGATCACCAGCTTCGGCGTCATGGTCGCCATCGGCGCGCTCGTGGGGCTCTGGATCTTCCGGCGGGAGCTCGCGCGCGGCGGGTTGCCGGACGCCGCGGCCGACGCCGCGATACTCGGCCTCCTTGGCGGGCTCGTCGGCGCCAAGCTGCTCTACGCCTTCGAGCACCTCCACGAGGAGCCGTTCCTGTCGCTCGTGCTGAGCCGCGCCGGCATGAGCTGGTTCGGTGGGTTCGTGGGCGGCGTCGGGGCGGGTCTCGGCCTGATGTGGCTCCGCCGCTGGCCCGTGCTGCCGGTGCTCTCGGCCGCCGCGCCCGCGCTCGCGGCCGGCCACGCCATCGGCCGCATCGGCTGCTTCCTGGTGGGCGACGACTACGGGAGGGCCACGAGCCTGCCGTGGGGGGTCGCGTTCCCCGAGGGGCTGCCGCCCACGCGCGAGCGCGTGCACCCGACCCAGCTCTACGAGATGGCGGTCCTCTTCGTGCTCGCCTGGTGGCTCGTGCGCTGGCGGAAGCGAGGCGTGTCGGACCGCGTCGTGCTCGGCCTGTACCTGCTGATTGCCGGCGCCGAGCGGTTCCTCATCGAGTTCATCCGCATCAACGTGCGGGTGGCGCTGGGCATGACCGTGGCGCAATTCGCCTCGCTCGCCCTGGTCGTCGTGGGCCTCGCGCTCATCGCCGGCGGCCGCGCGGCGGCGCCGGCCCCGACCCCTGCGCGGCGCCGGAGCCGCAAATAGCCCGGCGGCTCCTCAACCCGCGGCGGACCGATTCCGTCGAATGAGACGATCGGGCCCGATCGGCTCGCGGAGGTCCGCCCATGTCCACCCTCCTGCAGGACGTCCGTTACGGCGTGCGGTCGCTCGCCGCGAGGCCCGGCTTCGCGGCCGTCGCCGTCCTGACCCTCGCCCTGGGCATCGGCGCCAACACCGCCATCTTCAGCGTCATCCGGTCCGTGCTGCTCAGGCCGCTCCCGTTCCGCGACCCCGACCGTCTCGTCGAGCTCTGGGAGACCCGCCGCGATCGCGGATGGGACCACGCCTCGTTCACGCACGCCAACGTCTGGGACGTCCAGGCCCGCAACCGCGCCTTCGAGGGCGTCGGTGCCATGGGCTGGACGAGCCTGAACCTCACCGGCTTCGACTACCCGGAGCAGCTGGGCGCCGCGGAGGTCTCGGCCGGCTTCTTCCGCGTCCTCGGCGTCACGCCCGTGGCCGGCCGGACGTTCCTGGACGAGGAGGGCGAGCCCGGCCACGACACCCACGTGGCACTCCTCGGCCACCGGCTGTGGGTCGCGCGGTTCGGCGCCGATCCCGCGATCGTCGGGCGGACGCTCACGCTCGACGGGGCCCCCTATACCGTCGTGGGGGTCCTGCCGGCCGGCACGCCCTGGCTCGACGCCGCCGACCTGTTCGTGCCCCTCCTGCGCCGGGCCGACGCGGACCGCGGGAGCTTCGAGCTGGCGGCGATCGGACGGCTGAAGCCGGGCGTGTCGATGGACGCCGCGCGCGCGGATCTCGAACGCGTGGCGCGCGCGCTGGCGGCCGAGTATCCGGACGCGGACAAGGGCATGGGCATCGGGCTGGGGCCGTCGAGCGCGTGGGTGGCGAGTGACAGCCTGCGGCGCGCGTTGTGGATCCTGATGGGGGCGGTGGGCTTCCTGCTGCTCATCGCCTGCGTGAACCTGACGAATCTCTTCCTGGCCAAGGGTCAAGGGGACCGCGTGGCCGAGGTCGTCGGGCTGGTGGGCGACCTGCGCGAGCGCGGCCTCGACTCGGACCCGACGCGCGCCGTGTACCTGCCGTACTACGGCAGCGCACGGTCGCCGGTGCAGATCGTGGTGCACACCTCCGGTCTCGCGGCGCACGGCCGAGATCGGCGTGCGGGTGGCGCTCGGCGCGAGCCCGCGCCGGGTCCTCTGGCTGATCGTGCGGCAGGGGATGCGGCCCGTGGCCGCCGGCGTGGGCGCCGGCCTGGCCGGCGCCGTCGCGCTGTCGCAGCTGATGGCGAACCTGCTTTTCGGCGTGACGGCAGAGGATCCGCTGACCTACGCGGGCGTGGCCGCGGCGCTCACCCTCGCCGCGGTCCTGTCATGCTACCTGCCGGCCCGACAGGCGCTCGCCGTGGATCCTGTTGCAGCCTTGAAACAGGAGTAGGGGCGACCTCTGCCCGTGTGGCCCAGGTCGGGGACCTGGGCCACCCATCCTAACGCTCCGACGGCGCCTCGACGGCGAACAGCACGTGCGTGAAGCCGCGGAACTGGACTTCCCGCTCGGGTCGCATGCCGAGCTTGCGCGCGACGCCCTGAGACGGCGTGTTCGGCGGCATGATGAGCGAGATCACGCGGCGTTTGCCGAGCGGGCCGAACGCGTACGCGCGGACGGCGAGCGCCGCCTCCGTCGCGTAGCCGCGCCGCCAGTAGGGGCGGTGGATGAAGTAGCCGATCTCCGGCTCCCAGGTGCCCTCCACCTCCTGCAGCATCAGCCCGACCAGGCCGATCGGCCGCGGGTCGGCGCGCCCGGTCACCAGCCAGATCCCGTGGCCGTGGGTCCGGTAGCGTCGCAGCTGCCGGTCGAGCCAGGCCTCCGACTCCTGCCGATCGAACCGCTTCGGGTGGAACCGCATGACCTCGGGGTCGGCGAAGACCTCGGCGACGAAGTCGAGGTCGTCCAGCGTCAGCTCGCGCAAGGCGAGCCGCGAGGTCTCGAGAATGATGCCCATGCCCATGTGCATGCTAGCACGCGGCTCGGGGTCCGGCCGACGCGCCCGACGCGGAACGGGGGCGACGGAAAGCCGCCAGCGCGCCGCGGCATCGGCGCGGAAACCCCGGCGGAACCGCAAGAAACGGTGGTTTGGCGCGGGAACGGGACTTGCTCTCCGGCCACTCATGAGCCGGGTGTTCGCCGCCGCACGCCGTGGCCGGACCGCCGGTGCCGCTCTCCTCGGCGGCCTGGCGCTCGTTGCGGGGCCGCCCCAGGCGCCCGACGTCGACGCCCTGCTCCGTCGCCTCGACGATCTGTACCGCTCCACGAGCAGCATCGCCCGCATCGAGCTCGCGGTCTCGGGTCCCCGCGTCACGCGGACGATCCGTCTGACGGCGTGGACGCGCGGCGAGGACGAGGTGCTGGTCGTCATCGAGGCGCCGCCGCGCGAGGCCGGCACCGCGACGCTGCGCGTCGGCCAGAACCTCTGGAACTACCTCCCGCGCATCGCGCGCACCATCCGCGTGCCGCCCTCGGCCATGCTCGGCTCCTGGATGGGGACCGATTTCACCAACGACGACCTCGTCAAGGAATCGTCGCTGCGCCGGGACTTCGTGGCGCGCGTCGATCGGCGGTCCGACGCACCGGCCGGCTGGTGGCTTTCGCTTGCCGTGAAGCCCGACGTCGTCGGGCGCTGGGCCCGCATCGATCTGCTCGTCGACGACGAGGGCCTGCCCGTCGAGGAGCGTCACTTCGATCGTCGCGGGCGCCTCGCGCGGACCCTGCGGTTCGACGAGGTGCAGACGCTCGGCGGGCGGCGTCTCCCCACCCACATGACGCTGGTGCCCGAGGACGGCGAGGGGCGCCGGACCGAGATGCGCTACCTCGCCATCCAGTTCGACGTCGCCATCAGCGACGACACCTTCAGCCTCTCGCGGCTGGAGCGGATCCGCTGACCCGGAACGGGAGGACCGGCATGGCCGGAGGAACCACCCTTCGCATCGCGTGGCGGAATCTGTGGCGCAACCGCCGGCGCACGGGCCTCGCGCTCGCCGCCATCGGCCTGTCGGTGACGCTCGTGCTCGCCTACGACGCGATCCTCCGCGCGTACGGCGACTGGATGGTCGAGACGATCACGGGGCCGATGGTCGGCCACGTGCAGGTGCACACGCCCGGGTGGCGGACGGACCGCGCGATGGACCGCACGCTCGAGGACGTGTCGCGGACGGTGGACGCCATCCGCCGCGATCCGGCGGTGGCCGACGCCAGCGCGCGGGTCTACGCGCCGGCGCTGGCGGCGCTCGGCGACGAGGGCTTCGGCGTGGTCGTCCTGGGCCTCGACGCCGGCGTCGAATCGCGGCCGATGCGCCTGCTGTCGGGTGCCACGGTCGCGCCGGCCGGCCGCCGCGTCCTCGTGGGCCGCGCGCTCGCCGAACTCATCGGCATCCGGGCGGGCGACGAGATCGCGATCGTGGGGCAGGGCGCCGACGGATCGCTCGCCAACGACCTGTACACCGTGGCGGCGCTCCTCGACACGTCGGTCGACCTCGTGAACCGCGAGGCCGTCGTGATGGACCTGGCCGAGGCCCAGGCGCTCTTCGCCATGCCCGACGCGGCGCACGAAATCGTGGTGCACGCACGTGACGCGCGGCAGGTGCCGGCGCTGCTGGGGCGGCTGGCCGGCTCGCCCCGGCTCGCGGGCGCCGAGACGCTCGACTGGCAGGCGCTCGCGCCCGAGCTCGTGAGCCTCGTCTCGCTGGTGCGCGTCGCGGGCTTCGTCACGCTGGTGCTCGTGTTCCTCGCCGCGGCCGCCGGCGTCGCGAACACGATGCTGATGTCCACCTTCGAGCGCACGCACGAGCTCGGCATGCTGCTCGCCCTCGGCGTGTCCCCCGCGCGCATCGTCCGCCTGGTTCTGGCCGAGTCGGTCGCGCTTGGCCTGGTCGGCGCGCTGGCGGGCGCCGTCGCCGGCCTGACGCTCGTCGCCATCACCCATCGGACCGGCATCGACTACGCCGCGCTCACCGGCACCGGGCCGAGCGCGATCTCGTTCGCCGGCCTGCGCTGGTCGATGGTGTTCTACCCGCGGCTGGACATGGCGGACGTGCTGGCCGCCGTCGCGGCCGTGCTCGTCACCGCGATCGCGGCGAGCGCCTGGCCGGCGGCGCGCGCCGCGCGCCTGGAGCCGGCCGACGCGTTGAGGGACTGATGGCCTGGGTCTCCACCAAGTACGCCGTCCGCAGCGTCGGGCGCAACCTGCGCCGCACGGCCCTGTCGATCGCCGGCATCGGCGTCGGCTGCGCGCTCGTCCTGTGCATGGAGAGCCTGAACCGCGGCCGCGACGAGCTGTTCGCGCGCATGGGCGCGCTCGGCGGCGGCGGGCACGTCCGGATCGTGCCCGCCGGCTGGCAGGCGCGACGCGACCCGCGGCTGCGGCTGGCCGACGGCCCCGGAGACGCCGAGGCG
>JAHECP010000213.1 GCA_024641665.1 Acidobacteriota bacterium | reverse complement strand
GTGCGCGTTCGGCCTGGCGGCCTGGGGCGCGGCGCCCATGGTGCCCGGCGGCGACGAGCCCCACTACCTGATCATCACGCAGAGCCTGCTCGAGGACCACGATCTCCAGATCGAGAACAACCACAAGCGCAAGGACTTCCAGGCCTACCTCGACCTGCCGGAGCTGAAGCCCGACTACCTGGCGCGCGGGAAGAACGGCGCGATCTACTCGATCCACGCGCCGGGGCTGCCGGTGCTCATCGCGCCGGCGTTCGCCCTCGCCGGGTACCCGGGCGTCAAGATCGCCCTCGTCCTGCTCGCCGCGGTCGGCAGCGCCCTGGCGTGGCGCCTCGCCTGGCGGGCGTCGGGCGACCCGACGGCCGCGTGGTTCGGCTGGGCCGCGGTGTTCGGCTCGGTGACGTGGGTGTTCCACGCGTTCAGCGTCTACCCGGACGGCCCCGGCGGGCTGGCGCTCCTCGCGGGCGTCTGGCTCCTCGTCCGGCTGGCCGTGGACGAGCGGCCGCCCGGTCTTTGGGCGACGGCGCTGGCGGGCGCCGCGCTGGCCGCGATGCCGTGGCTGCACTCGCGGTTCGCCCTGCTGGCAGGGCCGCTCGGGCTGGCCATCGCCTTCGCCGCGTTCCGCCACCGTTCCTGGCGAGACGGCGCGCGTCTCGCCCTGACGTTCGCCTCTGCACCGGCGCTTGCGGCGCTCGGCTGGTTCGCGTTCTTCAAGGTGATCTACGGCACCCTCAGCCCGCTCGCGCCCTACGGCGGGATGAACAGCCTCGGCTCGCAGCTCAGCTACGTGCCCGACGGCACGGCGGGCCTCCTCTTCGATCAGCAGTTCGGCCTGCTGCCGCTCGCGCCGGCGGTCGCCGTGGCGCTGGCCGGCGTCTGGTTCATGGTGAGGGACCGCGTCTGGCGGCCGGTGGCGCTGGCCGTCACGGGCACCGCGCTCGCGTATGTGTTCTCGGTCACGCACTACCGCATGTGGTGGGCCGGCTGGAGCGCGCCGGCCCGGTTCCTGGCGCCGCTGCTGCCGGCGCTGACGCTGCCCGTCGCCGTCGGCTGGGCGCGCTGCCGCACCCGCACCACCCGCGGGCTGCTCGCCGCCGGGCTCGCGCTGACGCTCGCCACGACCGCGGCGCTCGTGACCGTGCAACGGGGGCGCCTGGCCTACAACGTGCGCGACGGCTATGCGCTGTGGTTCCAGTGGTTGTCGAGGCTCGTCGATCTCACGGCGGGGCTCCCGAGCTTCTTCCGGACGACCGAGGCGCGCTCGTTCGCGAACGTCGGCATCTGGCTCCTGGCTGCGGCCGGCGCGTGGCTGGCCTTGCGGGCCGTCGAGCGCCGCCAGCCGGGCCGGCCCGCCTGGGCGACCACGGTGACCGCGGTCCTGCTCACGGCGGCGACGGCGGCGACCGCCGTGGTCTGGCGGACCGCCGGCACGCCGGTGGTGACCGCGACCTCCGCGCAGATCGACCTGCTCAACGCCGCCGCCGGCGGCCGCGGCATCGGCGTCGCGTTTGTGCCGGCGGGCCTGGTCGCGGCCGACGCGGTTCCGGTGCGGCTGGCCATCGAGAGTCCGCCGCGGGATCTGCAGACGCGCGACCGGCCGCTGTTCGTGCTCCCCCAGGTGCCGGCCGGCCGCTATGCGGTGCGCGTGGACACCGCGCCCCATCCGTCGGGCGTGCTGAGCCTCGGCATCGCGCGCGAGGAGGCGATCGCGTTGCGGTCGGTACGGCTGGAGGACGTGGCGGCGGGCGGCTCGGGCACGATCGACCTGGACTACCCCGTGGACGTGCGCGCGATCGAGGTGCGCGGCGACGAGGCGGCGCACGCGGCCGTCGCGCGGCTGACGCTGCGGCCCGTGCGCCTGCGGCCGCCGTCCGAGCGGGCGGCGGAGGGTCGCGCGACGCGCGCGGCGGGGTACCCCGGCGGCGCGGTCTACTTCCTGGACGAGAGGGCGTTCGTCGAGCGGGATGCCTTCTGGGTGCGCGGCGGCGCGGCCGCCACGGTAGTGCTCGTCCCGCTGGATGGCGGCGTGGCGCGCGCCGGCGGACGCGTCGTCCCGGTGTTCGTGCGGAACGCGCCGGTGGAGAACCGGCTCGGCATCGAGGCGGGACGCTGGCGGCAGGACGTGACGCTCCGCCCGGGCGAGGAACGCACGATCGAGATTCCGCTGGCGCCCGGCCAGCGGGCGGCGTGCGTGCGCTTCGCATCGCACGCCGGGTTCCACCCGTCCGACGTGGAACCCGGCAGCCAGGACACCCGCTTCCTCGGCGTGTGGATCACGCTGAGGCGGTGAGCGGCGCGAGCCGGACTAGAACCTGACGACCCCGCCGAAGTAGATCCCGCCCGGCAGGAAGTCCCCGTAGTCCTGGTCGAGCGTGTACTCCACGGTGATCTTGCGATAGCCGAAGCGCGCGCCGACGTTGTTCGTGAAGTTGGCCGTGCCGTAGATGTCCAGCTCGAGGTACTTGGCCTTCCAGCCCTTCTTGATGCTCTCGGGCAGCTTGGAGCCGGTCATCTCGAACGTGATGGCGGCGTTCGAGGCGACGTAGACGCGGGCGATGCCGCCGACCGACGGCACCGGCGCGCGCGCCCGCGTGTACTCGGACGCGTTGATGACCGAGCTGCTCAGGTCCACCTGCACGTCGGTGTACTTGGCCTCGATGATGGCGCCCACGAAGCCTCGATCGCGGTAGATGAAGTCGTACTCGTAGCCGAACCGCCAGGCGCGCCACAGGAAGTCGAGCGACACCGGTACGCCGATGTGATAGGCGATGCCGTTGAACACGATGTCTTTCGAGAGCACCGTCTGGGCCGTGTAGTGGATCGGCGTGTAGCCGAACCGGAACTTGTGCTTCTTGGCGGGCCGCAGGACGACCTGGAAGCGGTGCAGCCGCTTCTTGACCACGCCGAAGTCCTTCTGGATGTCGATGTCGGTGCCGGGGATGCCCAGCGACTCGCTCGACGCCGTGATGATCGGCTGGGGGTTCCAGAGGTCCCCGCTCAGCTCGACGTGGTAACTCTCGCCGATGGCCGGCCTGGACGCCGCCTGCGGCGTGTACTGGGCCCGGGCCGGGACGGTCCCCAGCAGGACCGCGAGGGCGACGGTGACGGTGACGGTGGCGAGTGGCGAGGTACGCATGAGTCCGCTCCAGGATGACGTATCGACCGATGGATGGCTGGGGATAAGGGGCCCGCTGGGAAAGACGTTCCCAGGATAGCACAGGGAGGAATTCCGGCCAAAATCCTTGCAGTGGGTCTTCGGCGAGGTGTTCAACGTGACGAACCGGGCGACCTTCGACAACCCGTCCGGTAAACCCGCAGCGCGGACTGCTTGCGCCTCGCCAGCCTGGACCGTGCCGCCCTGCCGACGACCGGACCCGATCGGCGTCCGCCCGGGCTGCGAGGCCGTCCGATGTCCGGGTGGGTCCTGTATACTCGATGGAATGCGCTCAGCCATTCGGCGCCTGCTGCCGTACGCGCTGCGGCACCGGCGACGCTATGCCATCGGTCTCACGTGCGTGGTCATCACGACCGTCGTGGCGCTGCTGTCCCCCTGGATCCTGAAATACGCCGTCGACGACCTGCACCGGGGCGTCACCCGGGGCAAGCTGGCCTTCTACGCGGCGCTGCTGCTGGCCGCGGGCATCGTCGGGGGCACCTTCCGTTTCCTCATGCGCCGCATCGTCATCGGCGCCTCGCGCGACATCGAGTACGACCTCCGGAACGACTTCTTCGCAAAGCTGCAGACGCTCGATCTGGGCTACTTCCAGACCCGGCGGACCGGCGACCTCATGTCGCGGGCGACCAACGATCTCAACGCCGTGCGCATGATGATCGGGCCCGCGGTGATGTACTCGGTCAACACGGTGCTCATCTTCGCCATCGCCACGGTCCTGATGCTCTCGATCGACCCGTGGCTGACGGTCATCGCGCTCGTGCCGCTGCCGTTCGTCACGATCTCGGTGCGCTACTTCGGCACCGCCATCCACCGGCGCTTCGACCGGATCCAGGCACAGCTCTCCGACCTGAGCGCGGTGGTCCAGGAGGCGCTGGCGGGCGTGCGCGTGGTGCGGGCCTACGGCCAGGAAGCGTCCGAGTCGGCCCGCTTCCGGGCGTCGAACGAGGAATACGTCCGGCGCAGCCGCGGCCTCATCCGCCTCCAGGGCCTGTTCTTCCCGAGCATGACGTTCTTCCTGGGCCTGGGCAGCCTGCTCGTGCTCTGGCTCGGCAGCCGCGCCGTCATCGAGCAGCGCATCAGCCTGGGCGAGTTCGTGGCGTTCAATGCGTACTTGACCATGCTGAGCTGGCCGATGATTGCCTTCGGCTGGGTGACGAACATGATCCAGCGCGGCCTGGCGTCATGGCAGCGCATGCTGGAGGTGCTCGATGCGCAGCCCGCCATCACCGACGCGGCGGCCCGGCCGGCGCTCGCCGGCCAGCCGATCCAGGGCGGCCTCGAGGTGCGCCACCTGGTGTTCGCCTACGGCGACGGGCGCCCGGTGCTCGAGGACGTGTCGTTCCGGGCGGCGCCGGGCGAGACCGTCGCGCTCGTCGGGCCCACCGGATCGGGGAAGTCCAGCCTGCTCTCGCTGATCCCACGCCTGTACGACCCGCCGCCGGGGACGGTGTTCGTGGACGGCATCGACGTGCGCGAGTGGCCCCTCGACGCGCTGCGTGGCGCGATCGGCTTCGTGCCGCAGGAGGCCTTCCTGTTCTCGGACCGCGTGGCGGCGAACATCGCCTTCGGCGCCGGCGGCGCGGCCGGCGGGAACGGCGACGAGCTGGAGCCCGTCCGTCTCGCGGCGGGCATCGCCCGGCTGGACACGGATCTGGCCGGGTTCCCGGCCGGCTACGAAACCCTGGTCGGCGAGCGCGGCATCACGCTCTCGGGCGGCCAGAAGCAGCGGACCGCGCTCGCCCGCGCCCTGATGATCGACCCGCGGATCCTGATCCTCGACGATGCGCTGTCGGCGGTGGACACGTACACCGAGGAGGAGATCCTGGGGCGCCTGCGCACGTTCATGCGCGAGCGGACGTCGCTCATCGTCTCGCACCGCATCTCGACCGTCCGGAGCGCCGATCTGATCCTGGTGCTCGACGGCGGCCGGATCGTGGAGCGCGGCACGCACGACGAGCTCGTGGCGCAGGGCGGCGTGTACGCGGACCTTCACCGGAAGCAGCTCCTGGAAGAGGAGCTGGCCGAATCCTGATGGTGCAGCACGAAGAAGAGGTGCTGGGCAAGGCGTACGACGGGCGGCTGATGCGGCGGCTGCTCCGCTACCTGTCTCCCTACCGCGCCGTCGTCGCGCTGTCGCTCGGGGCCATCATCGCGCAGTCGGCGCTGCAGCTCGCCCAGCCCTACCTGATCAAGCTGGCCATCGACCGGTACATCGCGACGGGCGATCTCGAGGGCCTGAACACCATCGCGCTGGCCTTCCTGGCGATCCTCTGCGGATCGTTCGTGCTCGAGTTCGTGCAGACCTACACGCTGCAGATGACGGGGCAGCGGATCATGTTCGATCTGCGCACCCAGATCTACGATCGGTTCCAGGCGCTCGACCTCAAGTTCTACGACCGGAACCCGGTCGGCCGGATGATGACGCGCGTGACGACCGACGTGGACGTGCTGAACGACCTGTTCACCTCCGGCCTCGTGTCGGTGTTCGGCGACGTCTTCACCCTCGCCGGCATCATGATCGTGATGCTGGCCATGAACTGGAAGCTGGCGCTGGTGGCCTTCTCGGTGCTCCCGCTGATCGTCCTGGTCACCCAGTGGTTCCGGCGCAACGTCCGCGACACCTACCGCACGGTGCGCGTCTGGATCGCCCGGATCAACGCCTTTCTCCAGGAGCACATCACCGGCATGGCCACGGTGCAGCTGTTCCGGCAGGAAGGGCGGACCTTCGCCCGCTTCGACGGGATCAACCAGCGGCACCGCGACGCCAACATCGCCTCGATCTTCTACTACGCGGTGTTCTACCCGGCCGTCGAGATCGTCGGCGCGCTCGCCGCGGCGCTCATCATCTGGGTGGGCGGCGCCGACGTGCTGGCCGCCACGCTGACGCTCGGATCGCTCGTGGCCTTCCTCCAGTACGCCCAGCGGTTCTTCCGGCCCATCAGCGACCTCTCGGAGAAGTTCAACATCCTCCAGGCCGCGATGGCCTCCGCCGAGCGCATCTTCGGCGTGCTCGACACGCCGGTGGCGATCCGGACGCCGGCCGAGCCCCGGCGGCTCGCACCGGCCCCGGCCGGGCGGATCGAATTCGACCACGTCTGGTTCGCCTACGAGGGCGAGGACTACGTCCTCCGCGACGTGTCCTTCACCGTGGAGCCCGGCGAGCGGGTCGGGATCGTCGGCGCGACCGGAGCGGGCAAGTCCACCCTGATCAGCCTGTTGCTGCGCTTCTACGAGGTGAGCCGCGGACGCATCCTGGTGGACGGCGTGGACATCCGGGAGCTGGACCTCGGCGAGCTGCGTGGCCTGTTCAGCCTCGTGCTGCAGGACGTCCACCTCTTCTCGGGCACCATCGGCGGGAACATCCGGCTGGGCCGCCGCTCGATCGACGACGCCCGGGCGTGGCGGGCGGCGGAGGCCGTGCACGCCGGCCGGTTCATCCGGGAGCGGCCCGGCGGGCTCGAGAGTCCCGTCGCGGAGCGCGGCGCCACCCTGTCGGTGGGGCAGAAGCAGCTGCTGTCGTTCGCCCGCGCGCTGGCCTTCGATCCCCGGGTCCTGATCCTGGACGAGGCCACGTCGAGCGTCGACACCGAAACCGAGCTCCTCATTCGCGACGCCCTGCGCGCGCTGATGACCGGCCGGACGACCATCGCCATCGCCCACCGCCTCTCGACCATCCAGGACATGGACCAGATCCTGGTGCTCCACAAGGGCGTGCTGCGCGAGGCGGGCCGCCACCAGGCTCTGCTGGCCAGACGGGGGATCTACTACAAGCTCTATCAGTTGCAGTACAAGGACCAGGAGCTGGCGGGCGGGCGCACCCCCACCCCGGCGGGCGCGGCCCACGAGGAGGCCGACGCCGGGGCGCCGGGGGTGCCGGCGGACTCTACCTGATCACGTCGGGCTGGCCCGGTGGCTGGGGGTTGCTGGCCGGCACGGGCGTGCCGTCCTCGCCGGCGTTCTCGGCCAGCCGGGCGGCTTCGCGCTGTTTGAACAGCCGGTCCACCAGCCGCGGCGCGCTCGCCTCAGGGCTCCAGCCGAGGCGCAGGACCGTGACCCGCGTCGGCCGCCGGCCGAAGTCGAGCGCCTCGTAGCAGCTCCACATGTAGATGTCGATGTGGCGCCCCTGCACCGCAGGCCCCGTGTCCATGATCGTGTAGACGCCGTTGTATTTGTCGGGCAGCGAGTCGACCTGGATCACCGAGCCGACCGGCAGCAAGGCCGGGTCGGCCGCCGCGATACCGGAGCGGACCGCCGCCCCTGAGGCCGTGATGGTGCCCTTGCAGTAGGCGGTGGCTGTGAAGCTCAGGCGGGCGCCCGGCACCGGCGAGGCCGAAGCCTCCAGCAGCGCCGCTTGTCGCACGGCGTTGCGCGAGTCAAGCGCGTTGGCCTGATAGAGGAACACGAACGTCAGCGCCGTGACACTAGTCATCACGGCACGCCGCCGCCAGGATCGTGTCATCATGGGAATTAGTCTGCCCAAACGGGCACTACCACTATAGCCCAGGCCTCCCCCGCAGGTCCACGCACGGAAACCGTAATTACAGCCGAGCTTGTCTCGTTAAATACTGATAATAAATGACTTACAAAACTGGACCTGCTCCAGGATGGCGCCGCCTGCGGGCCAAAACGAAGGCGAGCGCCGCCCGGTAGGCGAGGGCCGCGGCCACCGCCGCCAGGAGGGTCGACCCGAGGCTGTACGCCCAGAACAGAGGGCGCAGCAGGTCGATCAACCGGTGCAGATCGTCGAGCGACCACCGGTCGAGGAGCCGGCGGAACTCCGCCAGGATGCCCGGCGAGGGGGGCGTTCGGAGGATGGCCGCCCCGAACAGCGTGGCGAGGGTGTAGTACGGGCCGATGAACCAGGGCAGGTTGACGTAGACGCCGATCAGGACGGCGACCCGGTTCAGGTTGAATGCGAACGCGATGATGACGGCCAGCACGGTGTGCAGGCCCAGCACGGGGGAGAAGCCCAGGAAGACGCCGACGGCGAAGGCCGCCGCCGTGCGTTTCGGCGTGTCGTGGGTGTGGAGGAGCTTCTCCAGGCCGCGTGCGAGCGCGGCGCGCGTGAAATGCAGCACGTCAACCGCCGAGGACAAAATGCGCGAATCCGGCCGGCAACGGCTCCTCCCGCCCGCCGCGCGCCAGCACGACGGCGGGGGGCGGGGTGAGCCGGCCAATCCGGGTCACGGTCGTGTTCTTCACCAGCTTCGCGGCGGCCAGAAAAGCCCGCCGCCGGCGCCGCGGCACCGCGAACAGCAGCTCGTAGTCCTCGCCGCCGGCGAGCGCGTCGCCGACCGGGTCGCGCCCCTGGCGGGCGGACCAGGCGCGCGCGCCCGGGTCGAGGGGAAGCTCGCCGGCGGCGATCTCGGCGCCGGCGC
>JAHECP010000048.1 GCA_024641665.1 Acidobacteriota bacterium | reverse complement strand
CCGAGCCGGAGCGGCCCGCGCCAGCGGGCCTCCGGTGCGCGCCAGATCCTCAGTAGCTCAATGGCAGAGCATCCGGCTGTTAACCGGAGGGTTGCTGGTTCGAGTCCAGCCTGAGGAGCCACTCCCTCAATCACTTACAGTCGCTGGTCTCCGGACTCCCTGCCGACTGTACCCAAAACTGTACCCCCTCTCGTCGGCACTCAAGAGCCCGGGGAGGTCGGTTGCCGCTTCGTACTGCGCCGTGGGGTCCCGGGCTTCGCGAGCTGCAGCGCAAGCAGCTTCGGGCGCGGAGGGACGCGCCGACCGGCTATCTTGCTCGCCCAGTAACCCCTCGACGGCTTCGGCACCTTCAGCTGCCGGCACACCTTCGCCAGGCCGGCGTCCGAAATTCCATACCGCACCGCGACCGTTCGCGTCGGTTCGGCCCACACACCTCCCGGTAGAGCTGCTTGCGGTCGTACCGGTGGAGCTCATACGGCGACGGCGGCCTCTCGCGTTCCTTCGGCACCTCCGAACCCTTCCGGCCATCCACTGTCAGGCCGGCGCGTAACAGCGCGCGCTCGGACGAGGCCAGGTGTGGCGTCGTCAGAAGCTGGCCTGCCCCGGAGCAGCCCGCCGAACTCGACCGCCGCCTCCGGGGTCGATCCCTCACTGGCCGCGAATCGACGTTCCAGGCCGCAACGAGACGGCCCCGCAGCCGTCTAGGAGCGTGTCCGAGTAATTCCGAAACCGTTGATTCAGGGGGTAGCGAAACGCCTCCCGACCTGGCGATCGTCGATCCTGGGGCATTCTGCGAGGTCGGTTTTTCGCGCATCGGATTACTCGGACACGCTCCTAGGGGTGCGTCCAACTTGACGGCAGCACGCTGGATTCGGCGCCGCAGGACCCCCGTCGTGGTCCTTCCGTTGGGTCAAGCCTCACTCGGAGCCGGACGGTTTCGTCCCAGATCCCGCAGGCTTCTGGGCGGACGCTGCCGCGGCCCCGGCGAGACAGTCACTCGTTTCTTGGGGCAGGGGAGACCGTGCCGTGGCACAAGCAGGGTTACCAGCTCCAGATACGGGTATCAACGATCGGGGCATCGAGCTGATGCCGGGATCATGGCGCATCTCCGATCCGCCCGCGCAAGGATCCAGTTGCACGCGCCAAGATGATCAGGACGAACCGTCTCTTTGCGCTGGAGGCCGCTCCTTCGATATCTGCTCAGGTGCTCAGCAAGTTGGGTTAACCTAGCGCGACAAAGAAGGTGGGCAATGCAACAGCACACGTCAGGGATCACGGAAAAGGGCTCGGACGAAGTGCGGTTTGCTGAACTTGTCTGGCGTACGTTCAAGATGCGCGCCCTCGCGATGGTCATCACATTGGGTGCGATTGCAGTCACTTGGTCCACGTTGGAAGCCGGATTTGCCAAAGCACATCAAATCGACGTTGCGTTTCTGGAGCGCCAGGTACAGCTCCTCACGAACGCGGGCATCAAGACCGACGCAATAGAGGGACTCGCAGATCGGACTGAGTCTGGAGTGGCGTTGCTCATAGGCATGGAACGCCGGCTGCTGCCTCTCGTCGCCTTGGCATCAGTTGACGACAAGAAGCAGACACCAGATCAGGCGGCAAAGGAGAGAGCATTCTACCGCACCGTCCAAGCGGAGCTTGAAGCGTACGATCGCAAGCGACGAGAAGCTTTCCTGGTCGAGCTGTCCTTACCCTACCTGGTAACTCGCGTCTCCGTGAACGCCCTGGCCGTGGCCGACATCTGGCCCGTTTGCGTACTCGTGATTTTGGTGGTGGTGGCACTGCTCAGATCTCAGCAGCACTGCTACGAGGTCATTCTGTCCTCCTGCGTGGGCGCGCGCCGCGACTCAAGGGAGAGAGCAAGAGTGCTTGCACGTAGCGAATTCTACGCAGGTACGCTTCGCGCGCACAATGAACACGGTGAAGTCACCTGGTTGTATGAAAGACCATTGACGGTGTTGCCCGCCACGCTGTTTCTTGACGCTCTCTTAGTCGCTATTGTTCTGGCGTCCCTCGCAATGCTGGGCAGGTACGATCCGACGGCGCATCATCCGACGCAATCGATCATCTTTAGTTACTACTCGCTGCTGTGGTGTCTGCTCGTGGCGGCGACGGCAGCTGGGTGGATGGCCCACAAGTACTACATGCAGCGACTTGCTGACGCGCTGGGCGGTCGCGTAGAGTCGCAGAGGCTCTTTTGGCTTCGCGCAAGCCTTCGCAGATGGGCCACAAGGATGGTCCGAACGTTTGGTGTAGCCGACAGGTTGTTGGGTATCGTATCGATCGTCGCACTGTCAACCCTCGCGATGCCGTGGGTACAGCCTCTTGTCATCCGAGGCTACAAGTTTCTGTGGCGCCAGACACCAATAAGCGTTACATCAACCGCTGATACCACCATTGTTCTGTTGCCGATCGACCCCCGCATATTCTTCGAAATGCGGCTTCACGTCGCCGTTGCGTGCGTCTTCCTCTTAGCCTGCGCGTTACGCTGGTTGGTTCCGACTCGTTGGAACGTGGTCAAACGAGCATCTTCGGTTATCGAACGTTACTTGGCTTACGTCGTACTGTTTGCGGCCGGGAACTTCTTCCTTTACGAGCTGGTGGTCTGGTACCAAGCCGTGATGACGGACCTCGCCCAACCTGTCATGGACCTGCTCCTTGGCCCGGGCGGCGACATCAGCGCGCCCCGCGGGCTGCCTCTGGCGCTCTATAGCCCAACTGTGTACTTCGGGGTCTTCTCTGTATGCTTGATCGCTCTCGCCGCGCGCGTCGCGTCGCGATCTAAATCGTAGCTCACGTGTGATGGCTGGCGGCGCTCGGCGTGCTGGCAGGTCACTGAGGCAGCCCGCACCGTGATCGTCCCCGGCCGGCAGGCATGCCAGGATTGACTGCTTGGAGTCAGGCGCGGCCATGCGGAAGTCGGAGCTCACTGAGAGTTAGATCGGAGGGATCCGGCCGCCCACCTACCGTGTCTCCGGTGTTAAACCAGACGTGGCGCTGCGCCGCGTGCGCCAACTCCACAATCCCTGCTCGGTGACGCGGTCTGACATTCAGCACTTCGGGAGAAGCGTTCCCAGCAATCCGTCACGTGCGCACTGTTGTCGCGTAGCGCGTGGACAAGAGCGTGCCACCCGCATCCAGCGCAGGCTGTCGATCTTGGATTCCAGTTGAGCAATCCGAGATTCGAGGGCCCGGACGACCGTCGTCACGCTGACCACGCGGGGGCGGGAGCTGCTCGAGAGCCACCGGGACGCGCGCCACGAGCCCCGCCAGACCTTCTACGCGGGCCTGTCGCGGTCGCGCGAGCTGGCACACGACGCCCAGGTCTACCGCGCGTACGAGCGCGCGGCGCGGCGCCTGGCCGGCCGCGACACCCGCATCCTCCGCATCGTCCTCGAGCACGACCTGAAGCGCGAGTACCAGCGGTACCTGCAGGAGCCCAGTCGGGACCGGTCCGACGCCGACGGCCGGCCGAGGCGCACCCGTGACGAGGTGAGGGCATGGGCCGACGCTCACGAGTTGTCGATGCTCGACGGCCGCGTGCAGTTCCCCGACCTGCGCATCGAGTTCGAGCTCCCAGGCGGACGCCGCGAGGTTGAGGACGTCGAGGTCATGACGCTCCACTACCGGGGGCTGCACGCGGCGGGCAAGGCCAGCGCGGGCTTCACGCGATACCGGGCCGTCGGCGGCCGGGTTGGGGGAGGCCGGGCCAGCGGTCGCCGCGGAGGGCGCGGGCCCGATCCGCACCTGGCCGAGGAGCTCCTCCGATGACCTGGGAGCAGCGCGTGGCGGCCGTCGCGGCCTACGGGTTCACCGAGCGTCAAGCCGGCTTTCTGGTGATGGTGATGCTGCACGCCGGGGTCTGCCTGGGCCGTCACTACTGCACGTTCGCGCGCATCGCCTACGGCCAGAAGATGCACGACTTCTTTCAAGGCCTGCTGGATCGCGGCTATGCGACCGCGCGTGGCTGCGGGCACAACAAGGCCCGGCTCTACCACATCCAGCACAAGCCGCTCTACGAGGCCATCGGCGAGCCCGACAACCGCCATCGGAAGCCCGTGACGCTCGCCCGCGCCGTCGAGCGCCTGATGATCCTCGACACCATACTGGCCGAGCGCAAACTGACCTGGCTCGCGACCGAGCAGGACAAGGTCGCGCACTTCTCGCTCGTGTGTCCCGTTCCCCGCCGGGACCTCCCGTCGCTGACCTTCGGGACGGGAACGAAGACCACCGTTCGGTACTTCCCGGACAAGCTGCCGATCGGCATCACGGCCGACCGGCACACGCACGTCTTCCTGTACCTCCTGACGCGGGCCACGCCGATCGATTTCAGAGCGTTCCTGGAGCGGCACGCGGAGCTCTTCCGGGCCCTATCCGATTGGTCGCTGCGCTTGCTCGTGCCGAGTCATCTGACCAAGGCCACGGAGTCGCACGAAATCGCCTTCCATCAGCAGCTCGCCATGCCGCTGCGCCCGGCGACGCGCGACGAGCTGTGCTGGTGCTTCCACCGGCGGCAAGCCGGCGGGCCCGGTGAGGAGGACCGGTTCCGGCGGGCGTCCCGAGCCTTCGGTGCCCCTCGCTTCCAGGCGCTCTACCGCGCCTGGCTCGAGCGCGGCGACCCCGTCGTCGATGCCACGGTTTCCCCGGCCCTGGCCGACGCGCTGGCGCGTCGCACCGGGCGATTGGAGTGTCATGTGCTGCCTCACCGCTACCTGCATCTCTTCCCCTTGGTGGCCACCGCGTGAAAGTGCCTTGAGGGGGAAGAGAGAGGGGAAGAGACCCCGGGGGGCGCTCTTCTCCCCGGTCAAGCGTGTGACACCGAGGGCGCAGGGGTGTTGTGGGGCCCGCCGAAGCGAGGTCGCTCGGTGCCGTATCACTTGAGGGACGACCAGTTAGCGGCAGGAGCGCGGCGGTGCCCTCGAAGCGTCGGGCGGCGGTCTGTGCCGCCCGTTCCACAGCCCTCAGTACTGCAGCCGGGGCGTGAGCGACCCCCCTCCGCCGCACCTTTGGCCCGCCCCGTGCGGGAACCAGGGGGGTCGCTCACGCCCCGGCGCTGGAGGGACGAATCGTCCTGTCACCGCTGGCCCGCCGCGGTGTCGGCCGCTGGCTACACCGTCGCGCCCAGAACAGGTCGCCGCGTTTTGGCGCCAAGTGCCCGACGCTGGTGCGACCGCGTGTCCATTTCCTGCGGAAAGGAAAGCCCATGCCCGTGATCAAGCCCCGCACCCGCGGCAAGCGACTGGTCAGGCACCGGACGCGACTGGATCATGAGAACAAGGAGACCTTGTACGCCTACGCCCGCTTCCTCGGCGAATCGACCGAATACGTGCTGAACCAGCTGATCGACACGGTCCTGCTGAAGGACAAGGAGTTCCTGCAGTGGCGGGACGCGCATCCCGACTCGTGCGTGCCGCCGAGCGTTCCCAGGCGAGCCCGGAAGTCCCGGCCACACGATCGGCACGGTTTTGCCGGCGCGGCGCCGGCCGAGCGCGTGCCCGGTTCGTTCGGGAGCGAAGCGACACAGTGATGGGGCCGCGCCGATGCTGAGAGCGGTCCTCGAATGGCGGACGGTCGCGGCCGCGGCGTTGGCCACTGGCGTGGGCACCTGGGGCCTGCACACCTTTCCTGTGCCGGCGGACGAAGTCTTCCTCGCGCTGATCCACGCGCGCAAGCCCCTGGTGTTCCACGCGCTAACCTATGGCTACGCCACGCTCTGGTTCACGACGCCCTTCTTCGTCGCGTCCATCCTGGCGTCCATCCTGACGATCGCCGTCTACCGGCGCGACCGTGTCGAGACATTCCGCGAGCTGCCGCACTATCCCGAGCCCGACGCGCGCCCTGCGCCGGCGCTCGTCCTGGGGGAGACGCACTTTGCCGCCGTGCCGGGCCGCGCGCCCAGTCCAACCTGGCTCACCATTCCGCAGCGAGGCCTCTACACAGGGATCATGATCCTGGGCGCCGTCGGGACCGGGAAGACGTCCGCGTGCATGTACCCGTACGTCGATCAGCTGCTCCACTGGCGTGCGGGAGAACCCGACCACAAGCTGGGCGGCCTGGTTCTGGAGGTCAAGGGCGATTTCTGCGGCCAGGTCCGCCGGATCCTCGCGGACGCGGGCCGGGCCGGCGACTACGTCGAGCTCGGGCTCGACAGCGGCGTCTGCTACAACCCCCTGCACAACGACCTCGATCCCTACGCCGTGGCGTACGCCCTGGCCACGCTCGTGAACAACCTGTTCGGGCGCTCCAGGGAGCCCTTCTGGCAGCAGGCGTACACCGACCTCCTGAAGTTCGTGATTTCCCTGCGGCGGATTACCGAGGGCTACACCACGCTGTCGGAGGTCTACCGCTACCTGATCGACGATCAGTTGATTGACAAGAACATCCGGGCGCTGCAGGAGCAGTTCCGGAATCCCGTCGAGCTGCTGGTCGTGCCCAGGGTCGAGTATGAAATGCACCTGCGTCAGGCGCCGTGGACCCTCTGGGCGCGGTTCGACGCGAGCCACATCGCGCACCCCTACGATGCCGAGCTCGAGACCTACTTGGCGGAGCACGACCTGCCCTTCGAGGTCCGCACCGGCGACGCCGCCATTTCCGGCGATCGCCGCCACCGCCTCGAGGCCATCGACCGGTGGTTCTACCATGCCTGGGCGCGGATCGACCCCAAGGTCCGCTCGTCCATCGTCGAGGGCGCCGTCGTGTTCCTGTCCCTGTTCGACGAAAGTCCCGACGTCCATCGCGCGTTCTGCCCACCCCGCACCGCGTACGCGAAGCCCCCGCGTCCCGGAGAGCCACGCCCACTGCCGCCCCTGGAGGATCTGCTGGAGACCGGGCACGTGCTGGGTCTGAACTTCCCGGTCGCGCTCAACCCGGCTCTGGCCCGCGGTCTGGGCGTTATGCTGAAGCTCGACTTCCAGCGCGCCGTCCTGCAGCGCATCCCGCAGATTGGTGCCCATCCCGAGCGCTCGTGGCGGGACCTTCTGTTCGTGGCCGACGAGTATCACGCGTTCGCCACCGTAGGGGAGACCGATCCGACCGGGGACGAGCGCGCCTTCGCCCTGTCGCGCCAGGCCAGGCTCATTCCGATCGTGGCGACCCAGAGCCTGAGCTCGCTGCGGTCCGCGCTCGGCGGCGAGGAGAGCTGGCGGACCCTAGTCCAGTGCTTCCGGACGAAGCTGTTCCTGGCCACCAGCGACGAGTTCACCGCGCGCATGGCCGCCGAGCTCTGCGGGAAGCGGGACCGCATCAAGACCCGCTACACCCTCGCCGAGGCCGACCAGGGTGCGCACATCTCGCTGCTGACGGCCCGGCCGGCAGCCGCGAAGCAAACCCTCAGCGCCAGCAAGACCTACAGCTTCCAGTCCGACTACATCTTCCCGCCGAGGGTATTCACGGAGTTGCAGAACGCGCAGGCCGTCGCGCTCCCTTACGACGGCCTCAATCCCCTCCCGCCGCAGTTCTGTTACTTGAAGCCCCACTACCTGGACGTGCAGACCAGCTACTTCGATCACCTCGCGCAGGGTGCGCTGTGAGCAGTCTCGACCGCATCCTGCCGTTCCTCAGGCCCATCGAGGATCTGCTGGTCGATCCGGCGATCACCGAGGTGATGGTCAACGCCGGTGGCCGCCGGGTCTTCGTGGAGCGGGACGGCCGGCTCGAGCCCGTGCCCGGGCGGACCCTCGAGGTACGGAACCTGACCGTCGCCATCAAGAACATCGCGCGGGCCTGCGGCGACGAGATCTCCGACCGCCAGCCCATGCTCGACGCCCGGCTCGAGGACGGCTCGCGCGTGGCCGCCATGTTCCCGCCGTGCTCCGTCGACGGCCCGACCCTGACCGTGCGGAAGTTCACGGACCGCTATTCCTTGGAAGAGCTCGTCAGCATCGGGACCCTGACTGAGGACCAGGCGGCGTTCCTTCACAAGGCCGTGGACGACCGCAAGAACATCCTCATTTCAGGCGGGACCGGCACCGGCAAGACGACGCTCCTCAACGCCTTGGCTGCGAAGATTCCTGACAACGATCGCATCGTCCTCATCGAGGAGACGTCGGAGATCCTCATCGACAAGCCCAACCTCGTCCGCTTCGAGGCGCGCCGCGCCCAGGTCCCGTTGGGGCACGAAGCACCCTTGCCGGCGGTCACCATCGCGGACCTCCTCCGTGCCACGCTCCGTCATCGTCCCGACCGGATCTTGGTGGGGGAGGTTCGCGGCGCCGAAGCGTTCGATCTCCTGCAGGCCCTCAACACCGGTCATGCCGGCAGCCTCAGCACCATTCACGCCAACTCGGCCGAACAGGCGCTGACGCGTCTGGCACACTGCTTCCTGACAGCGAATGTCGGCTTGCCCCACCGGAGCACGCGCGAGGCCATCGCCCTGGCCATTTACCTCGTTGTCTACATCGCACGCGTGGGGCGTCGGCGCGTGGTCACCCAGCTCCTGGCTGTTCGTGGCTTCGACGGTCAGGCCGACCGTTACGTGCTCGAACCGTGCCACTAACACTACTTTGTTAGGTTCCGATTCATCGTACGGACGATCCAAAACTTCGTACTTGTACTAATGCCGCGAATTTTGTACGGTTTATCGCGTGACAGAGCCGTCGGCTCGCGCGTTGCTGCGCCGGTTCGGACAGTTTGCCGATCGGTTTGCCGACTGCTTCGGCCGCACGGCCCAGCGCGACGCGGCGACGCAGTATCTCGACGCGCTGTTCAACGACAGCGAACGGAAGTCCATGCAGGCCATGCATGGGCGTCTGAGCGATCCCGACAGCTACCAATCCCTGCAGCACTTCATCACCGACTCGCCGTGGGACGCCGAACGGCTGTGGACACGGCTGCGCGCGCTCGTGCCTGTACGCACCGGGATTCTGGCCCTCGACGACACGAGTTTTCCGAAGCAGGGGACGCACTCGGTGGGCGTGAAGCGGCAGTACTGCGGCGCCCTGGGCAAGATCGCCAATTGTCAGGTGGCCGTCTCGACCGTGTTGCTCGGCGAGCGGCTGGCGTGGCCGCTGACGTTCGAGCTGTATCTGCCGAAGGAGTGGCTCACCGACGACGCGCGGCGTCGGAAGGCCCGCATTCCCGAGACCGTTCGCTCGCGCGAAAAGTGGCGCATCGCCTTGCGTCACATCCGCCGGGTCGTGAAGGCCGGCTTTCAGCTGACGGCCGTCGTCGTCGACGCCGATTACGGCTCGACGGCGGCGTTTCGGCGCGGCCTCGAGCGGCTGGGCCTGCGGTACGGCGTGGCGATTCGCTGGTTCCTGACGATGTGGACGCCGGGGGCGCGGCGCTCGCGGACCGCGGGCGAGATCGCCGCGCAGATCCCCGACCCCGACTGGCAGCGCGTGACCTGGGCCGAGGGGACGAAAGGTCCGCTGGCCGCGCGGTTCGCCGCCGTCCGGGTCCGGCCGGCCAAGAGTCGCGGCGAGCGCTGGCTGCTGTGCGAACGCTCGCTGGCCGACGACGAGCGGAAGTACTACTTGCTCAACCTCGACGCCACGGCAACGCTGCAGGAGTTGGCCACCGTGGTGCGCAGCCGCTGGCCCGTCGAGCAGCAGTATCGGGAGCTGAAGGATGAGTTCGGCATCGACCACTTCGAGGGACGCACCTATCGCGGGTGGACGCATCACACCGTCCTCACCGCGATCGCGTTCACATTTCTCCAGCTCGAACGCCTGCGCGCGGACGACGACGCACCTCGCCCGACCCTGCCGATCGTCCGATTCTGGGTGCGCGAGATCATGGCGGTGCTGTACGTCGTCAACGACCGTAAGTTGATGAATCTAATCGTCTCCTTCCAGCGGAATCCACCGCTGAGAAGGTGACAAAGTAGTGCTAAGGTCAAGTCCGTGAGCCCCGGCCGGAGGGAATCACGGCCCAACTTCCGCGCTCGCGGCTTAACCTTGTCGCTCGCTCGCGCGCGTTTCTCGCCAAACTCGTGGCCGCGACGCCCGACCAGACCCCGCCGGCTCCGACGCCGTTCCTGGAACGCACGCGCACCGGCACAGGCCCACGCAGGTCGGCCTCAGCGATCCGAACGGAGCGCCCGACATGAGCGGAGTTGCCCGTGGACCCTCCGGGCCGTACCGCACGCCAGCCTCCAGACCGTCACCGCCACCACTCGGCTCGAGTACACGCGGCCGCCGACCTGAACCTGTGGACCACGACACTTTAGACAGGAAAGTCGATCGCCCGTGCCGTTCTCGTGCGCGCTGGACTAGGAGCGTGTCCGAGTAATTGCCTCTGACATGTGAATTTCCGTGCTGCGCGCCGAGCGACATGTACTACACTGCGGGCGATGGCCAAAACCTATCGGCCCTACGTGCCCGAGCAGGATCTGCTGCTCCCGCCGAGCCTGCGGGACTGGTTGCCGGAGAACCACTTGGCGTACTTCGTGAGCGACCTGATCGATCAATTGGATCTGTCGGCGATCACGGCGGTGTACGAAGACGAGGAGCGGGGCTACCCGCCGTATCACCCGGTCATGCTGACGAAAGTGTTGGTGTACGCCTACTGCGTCGGCGTGTTCTCGTCGCGCAAGATTCAGCGCCGGTTGGCTGAAGACGTGGCCTTCCGGGTGCTGGCGGCCGGCAATGCCCCGGACTTTCGCACGATCTCGGATTTCCGCAAGACGCACCTGGCCACGCTGAAAGGCTTTTTCGAGCAGGTGCTGCGCCTGGCACGCGAACTCGGCGCGCCGCGGGTCGGCCGCGTGGCGCTCGACGGCAGCAAGGTGAAGGCGAACGCGTCGAAGCACAAGGCGATGACTTACGGCCGGATGTGTGACAAGCAGAAGCAGTTGCGGGAGGAGGTCAACCACTTGCTCGCGCAGGCGGAAGCGGCCGACCTCGCCGAAGATGCCGAGTATGGCGTCGATCGGCGCGGCGACGAACTGCCGGCAGAACTGCAGCGACGCGAGACCCGGCTGAAGAGGATTCGCGAAGCCAAACGGGCGCTCGAAGCGCGCGCAAGAGACGAGGCGGCGGCTGGGAAACCCGCCGCATCGGCGAAGCCCGAGTCGAAAGCGCAATACAACTTCACCGATCCGGAGTCGCGGATCATGAAGGGGCCGGACGGCTTTGTCCAGGCCTACAACGTGCAAGTCGCCGTGGACGAACAGCAATTGATCGTCGGTCAGGCCGTCACGCAGGAGACGAACGACAAGCAGCAGCTGATGCCGATGATTGCGACCATCGCGCAGCAGTCGGGCGACACGCCCACGGCACTCCTCGCCGACGCGGGGTATTGCTCGGACGAGAATCTGGCCGCGATCGCCGACACGACCATCGACGCGTACATCTCGACGCGGAAGCAGACACATGGCGAGCGGCCCGGACCCTGTCCGCGTGGGCCACTGCCGAAGACCGCCACACGCGTGGACCGCATGTCCCGCAAGCTGCACACCCAGGCCGGGGCGGCGGTCTACGCCGCACGCAAAGCGATTGTCGAACCGGTGATCGGGCAGATCAAGCAGGCGCGCGGCTTTCGACAATTCCTGTTGCGCGGGTTCGAGCAGGTGCAAGGCGAATGGTCGCTGGTGTGCACCACGCACAACATTCTGAAGCTGTATCGCCTCTGCGGATGATCGGTCGCCCGGGGCAGTCTTCCGACGCATCGGCCGCCCACAGGACCTCGACGCGGCCATCGCCGAGACCGGCGCCCGACATTGCGGGCGCGCAGCACGAGAGAATGTGACTGTCACGGCCATTACTCGGACGGACTCCTAGCGAAGGCGTCTCGCAACTACCGGAAACGCTCGATAGTGAAGCTGAACCCGACAATCGACCGAGTTGGGCCATCGTTCCAATAGGCTCGTTACTGCGCGCATCGCCCGCCCATAGGTCTTCGCCGGAACTCTCCGCAGGTTTGAGAATACTCGTGGCAGCAAGACGCGATCAACGATCCAACGGGGAGTCACCGACCGGCTCCATGTCACGGAGGCCGCCATCAGCCTCTCCACTTCAGCCCCCTCATGGCACAACCAATGCGACGCCAAGTCGAATTCTCGAAAGGCCAAGCCATCTCTAGACGATAGCCGCTCCGGTTCTCCCCAGTCTCCGAGAGCAGAGTAGAATGTCTCCCATAGCTCTTGAGCAGCTTCACATCCGAAATCAGCCGCCCGGCCGTCGATCGCGTCATAAAGCGATCCGGTCTCGTGAAACCAGACAATCGCGCCACCCACGCGGGTCCAGGCCAGCGAGTTGCCAAGGACACTCTCCCACTCCGCGCATACATTGAGCAACCAGTGCATGAACGTGATATCGCAAGATTCAGCAGCAAGAGTGGTCCTGCGGCGACAGTCACCAGCCAAAAGTCGAACACCACTTCCCGATCGCAGCTGACGCGACGCAAACCCCAAGACCGCGTCGCTCCGATCGATGCCAACAACAGATAGCCGACCCGTGAAGTCCCTGAGAGGTAGGAGCAATCGACCCGGGCCACAACCTAGATCACAAACTGAGCGCACTGAGAGCGTTGGCGACACCGCCCTGCAAGCCGAGCCAACTAGCCGTGCCCCGACCGTCAACGGCAGGTAGCGCGTGTCGAGATAGTGTGAACCTGCCAAGTCTTCGAACAAGTCACATGCCATGCTGCGAGAGCCTAGCTGAAGCGCTCCTGACCATTAGCCGACCAGGCAGCCTCAGCATCTGACCGAGTATGTGCGTTGATAGCGTCATTGTAGCAGCCGCGATGACCAGCCAAGCCACGAGAGCGTACATCTCCCGCATCCGAAGGACGAAGTACCAGTCACTGACCCGGGCTCCGAGGGAGCCTGGCACCACGAGGATCATCTCGCCAGCGACCGTGACAACAAGGGCGATGCCTAACGACTGGGCGGCCGTGGCGGCAAGTGCCGCCGCGACGGCAGGTAGGGCAACGGCTGCCAGGGTCTGCCCGAAACGCAGGCGTACGGCGCCAGCTATGGCGGCCCACGCCGCCCTTGCAGTTCGGAGTGACTGCGCTAGGGTGGGAAACGAGTAAGCGACGACTAGCGCGGTCGCGCACGCCAAAACCGCCAGCCGACCGCTTCGGAATGAGGCAGCAAACAGTGGAATCGCGATAACGGAAGGAAGTGTTCGCCCCACGGCGGCAGGCAAGGCTACAAGCGGCTCGGTCGGTTGGCAATAGGACGACATCACGGACAAGGCCAAACAGATGGCGAGGCCTGTCAGCCAGCCGCCAAGTACCCAGAGAGTCGTCGGAACGAGGGTAGGTAGGACACTCTCATGCACGAATCTACCCTCGAGCATGGTCCTTAGGACAGCGGCAGGTCCTGGAAGCAAGGCTGTACTGGCATCGCTAACGTGAGTGAGAAGCTGCCAGAGGCTAACCCACAAAAGAATCACCGCCGTTCTGCTCCCGACGCGGATCAAGATGCGATGCGCAGACATGTCGTCACACCTTCCGGCTGAAGATTGACGCGCACCGTAGGCCCGGGACCGATGTCTTGGTGGCTAACCATAACGACTGCTCCACCGCGGTCGACAAAGCCTGTGAGGTAGTCTCGAAAAGCTACCGCCGCGCCGTAGTCCAGCTCGCGGTACGGTTCGTCTAGCACCAGCACACTAGGTAGTGCCAAGACAGTCCGAAGTACGACGAGCTTCTGCTGTTCGCCGCCGCTGAGGGAGTCGACTGGTCTAGAGCCAAAGAGTGACTCTACACCCGCGATGACGTTACCCGTGAACGACGCACCGATTAGCTGACGAGCAAGTTGATCAACATGAGGGCGTTCGGCGCAGCTGTGTGTATCTGGCCGAAGGTTCAGCAGACCCACAAGGACGTTTTCGGCCGCAGTGAACCAGGGAAGAAGAGTGCTCAGAGAATCCTGCGGCACAAAACCGACGTTCTCACCGATCTGCCAGTGTACCATCCGAGCGATGGTACCCCTCTGGGGCTGTCGAAGTCCCAGGAGTGTGCGAAGCAGCGTCGTCTTTCCGGCCCCGTTGCGTCCCTCGACTGCGACTAGATCGCCAGAGGAAACGGTCAGCGCGAGATCCCGTACGAGCCAACGATCTCGATAGGCGAGGCCAAGGGACTTCGTCGAAAGGACTGGAGTGATGGTCACGGCACAAACAGTGTCTTGAGATCGACAGCTTCCCGCAGCATTCCAGCCGCGACTAGGGACGTTTGTAAGCGCGAGAGCTGATCGGGCGGTGGAGAGAAGCGAGCGTTCGGATACACATACATTCCGATCGCGTTTTCGTCAACGTCACGCAAATGAAAGTACTCCACAAACAGCCGTTTAGCGCCGGTTGGATCAGTCTTGCAGATAGCCAAGGCGTCGTCTATGGCGTCGAGAAACGCGGTGAAGGCGGTGGCGTTGGTAGCCAGCCATCTGGAATCAACGACCGCAGCACCGCTCCAATAAGGGTCGCCGAGGTATCGAGCTCGAAAGTTGGGCTCGATGACGTCGTAGTCGGACTGAATGGCGTCGCTTGACAAGGCAGGTTGGTCAACGACTGCTGCCTCGATGCTGCCTTGATGGAGAGCCTGGAGCATCACGGCCTGGTCGCCGAATTCGCGAACAGTCGTTGTGTCGTTGGGGGGAAACCGCGCGGCCAAGACGTTCCGAAGGTTGACGGTCGTGAACTTCGAGGCGCTGCCGATCGTGCCGCCCCGGAGCTCGTCGAGGGAGCGAGCCTTCCTGGTCCGAGAGACGACTAAGCCATATATGACATCACCGGCAAGAGACTCGCCTCCGGTGAGAAAGCATCTAATGCGGCCCGGGTTCTGCTGCGCGGTGGAGAGAATCACTGGGAAGCTGCTCGGCGAAATGACGTCGACGTCTCCCCTCAGCAGAGAGGGCATCTGTTCCTGCGCGGACACCCCCTGAAGCTCCACATGCAGACCGTGCTTCGTGAACAACCCCTTCCGGTCGGCCACGACAAACGGAATGGCGGACCCGTGCTGCAGGATGCCGACGCGAATGGAGCGGCGGGACGACTCGCCGCTGCACGCGAGGACGAAGGCCATCGTCAACGCGGTGCCTACGACAAGACTTGTCAGGCGGCTTGGTGTAAGCATTGCAGTGTCCTTAGGGCGAGTAGTGGTCTACGTGACTGCTGTGGCGCTTCGACCCGGCGGGAAAACGAAGTGGCGCAGAGATGTGAAGGCCGGTGCCATCAGTACGGCGATCCCGACCAAGGCCGCTGAGGATGCAAACGAGAGACAAATATCGGCGGCTCGGCTGGTCGATGGTGTCCAAGTTGGCACGCAATTGAAAAGGCAGACGATGAGACCACAGACGTGAACAGGTAGAGCTTGGCGCCAGAGAATCCTGACAGTCTCGTCGACCTTGGCTGCACTTGGGTTGTGACGATTGGAGAGCAGGAGACAGTCCCACAGGAGAAGAACTATGTAGAAGAGGAGGCCGACGTGCCAAAACACAGCGAGGGTATGAGCAAACAGATCGACTTCTGAGGCGGCCAGGGCGCCCGAGGACGCCTGGCCCGCTATGTTCATGGAGTGCAACAGTCGTTCAAGGCCGACCATGGCGGTCACCATGGCGAATCGAAGGCCAACCTCGAAAGATGCACTAGCACGTGGTAAGGCGCCAATGTAGCATGCTAGAGTATCGTCGCCTGGCGGCGGTGACTCGATACGATGAAGGTTGAAGTAGGAACGTGCGAGATTGCCAATAACGAAGCTGAACGATATAAAAGCTGCCAGAGTCGTGAACTGTATCCTGGCTGCTCGCGCACCGTCTAGGAAGACCTGCTGCAAGTAACGCTCGAGCAGTTGTTGCAGAGGGGTTACACTCAGCAGCCACATTCCGGCCAAGAGGCCGAACAACGTGAGTGCTGTATAGACAAGTCCGATAACACCAGGAGGCGCGACGTTGGGAGTTCTCCCGGTCGCTAGGCGTTCTTTGAGGCTACGAATCGTCGGGATCATGTACATGGAGCACAAAAGCAGGTAGAGCGTACCGATCCAGCCAATGACCCTCACGATGGCATCGAAGCTCACATCGTCCCTCCGGACAGGAGTGAAGCGGCGGGCAGCTGAGTGCACTCGGGAACAGAGAACGAGGCGGCAGCCTCTCGCGACGGAGGAGACGTAGGGCTGGTCGACAGAAACCACGGCTGGGAGGATCGCGCCCTGCTCTCCCCGGACAACGCTCGCGCTGCACGGGACAAATCAACACCTTCGCCCGACGGCGGGCGCGGAATCCTCCGGTGGGTAGCTGTATTCTGCGCGATGCCCCGGACGCAAAGCAAGCGGAAATTCGAGGACGGGAGACTTTCCGCGTCCAGGGAGGGCGCCAGGTTCACGGCAGTCCGTTTGGGGTGAGCCGAAGGGCCGTAGATTTGGACAAGGGCGTGGTGGCGGCTGTGGCGCACTGAATCAGGCAAACGGGTCGGCGGTCGCGGCCGTCGTAAGTGCGGACGTCTGACGCGCCAGACGCCGGTGAGGCCCGCAGCCTTGGCGGAAGCCAGGAGGACAGGATGCTGCGTGGGCATCCGGCCAAGTTGACAGGCTTACTAAGCAGCGGCCCGGACAAACCCAGCGAGGATCGGACATATAGCGCCGCGCGCCCACGTCACAACATCGTGTGAGGTTCGGTTACTGAAGTGTCGGCGCGGCTTATTTCTTCGTCAGGCCCTTTCGCCGGGATTCCCAGTACTTCTTCATCCTCTCGCCAATCGCCTTCCGCTGGTTCGCCGTCATGCGGCGACGGGCGCGACGCTTCGGTCTGGCCGAAGTGGTTGGCCCCAAGTGACCGAGTTCCGGAAAGGCCTTTAGAATCAGCTCCCGCTCGCGCGCCAGCTCTTCCAGGCGAGCCTGCGCGCCGACCTTTGCCAGTCGTGACAGATCCTGCTTTGAAAGCGCCATTCCGTGTGACCCTCCTCCGGTCCGCGACAGAGTAGTTCATAACGCCGAAATCCCAAAGAAGGAGCGAGGGCCGAAATTCCGTGGCTGTCTGGGCCTTCCTACGCTGCCGATGTCAGGAGCTACGACTCCTGAAAGGTCCCGCTCGACAGCCGCGTTCATATAGGTATCTGAGACGGTTTCCCGTCACCGCGTACGCACCCCCAGGGTCGTGCGTCCTACCCCTGTTCCGCGGCATCCGTCAGCGATCCGCGCGAACCCGGCCACGCCGGCCGGTCACAGACCGCCGGTGTCCATGGAGGGCCACCATGTCCAAAGGCAGAACAGAAGTGGTGTCTGTGAAGATCCTCCCCAACGAGACGGGCCATCCCCCAGGGAAGCTCGCCGATGCGGAGATGATCTTCGAAACTGAGGCGGGTCCGCTGAGCGGCCTCAAGCTGATCGGATTCGCCGTATGGGAACGTCGCAACGGCGGACGGAACGTAACGTTCCCAGCCCGGCAGTACTCGGTCGACGGGGAACGCCGGAGCTTCGCGCTGCTGCGGCCCGCCAACGGCGAGCTCAGCGCGCAGGAGGCGGTCCGGACCCTGATCCTCGAGGCGTACAGCCGCGTCGAGACGCAGGTCTGACCGACCCTCACGGCATCCCAGGAGGCGTCCACCACGGCCGCCGCCTGGAGACCCTGTCTGCACTGCCACCCGGTGCCTCAACGGCGCCGGGTGGTGGGGCAGAGCCATTCTGGACTGAAGACCTGAGCTGCCGGCTCGCCGAGGAAGGACCGAGCATGGACACCGCCGCCCGCGCCGCCATCCGCCGCCCCGAACTGGTATCGCCTTCATTCTCGTCAATCCCGCAGGATTCCCCGACCGCGCTGACGGTCACGGCAATCTACCGTTTGTCCGAGGCGGGCCGGAAGGCGTCGCTGCTGGCCGGCGGTGACGGCCGCGCGGTGCAGCATGTCGAGGTGCGCGTGCCGTCGAATCGCCTGCACCTGGTCACGGTGACCGCAAGGGGTGTTGCGAGGCTCAAGCTGCGCCCGCGCTTCGAGCTCGACGCCTCCGAGCGCGTCCGGCGCATCGACGAGCCCCCGGTCTACGACGCGCCGCCGTCGGTCGAGGAGCTGTTCAAGGAAGCCGCGCGCAATCACGAGCTGGAGCGTGCATACCGGGCCGAGCTGACGGCGTCTCGCGCGAAGCGGCGCGAAGCCGAGCTCGCTTGGCGCGGCCAGATCGCGGGAGGCTTCCTCGCGGATCCGACCCAGCGCGCCGGCGTCCACCCGTCCCCGTCGCCGAAGCGCTGTTTCCTCGTGACGCCCCGCGGGCGCGTGGCGTTCGATGTCAAGATCGACGAGGGCCCCGGGCGCGACGTGCCACCGGAGGCGTACCGGCGCTTCCGTGCCGATCTCCAGGCGACTCGAGCGCACCGGCAGCAAGAAGTGCAACAAGGACTTGAGATCCACACGCAGAAGAAGCAGGCGATCGCGGCGTGGATCGAGGAACACGGCACACCCGACCAGAAGGCCCGTCAGACCGCCGGCCTCCTCCCCGTCGACGAGGCCGTCGAGGCCATGACGGACGAGGTCTTCGACGCCCTGGCGGATCGACCGCGATACGTGCACGACGGCGTTGCACGCCTGCAGGCGTTCCTCCGGCAGTTCCCGGATTACGCCAGCGCGGTGGTCACGCCCCTCGACCTGGCCGCGCCTGGGCGCCGGGCCATCAGCGCAAGCCGGGCGCAGTGGGCGTTGCTCCAGGAGATGCAGGCCGCGGTCCCCGACGCGAGGGCCGAGCTTCACGTGCGCGAGCTGATCTGGCGGCGCGATCTCAAAGCGCCGCGCCTGAAGTTCTTCACCATCGTGATGACGCAGAAGCTCGGGCCGGTGCTGCTGCGGCGCGAATACGCCGCGCCGGACGCGTAGCCGGCGAATCGGGTTCGACGCTCGTCTATCGCCCTTCTCTCGTGGCCGTCCTGGCCACCCCTCCACGCTCGTCCAGCGACGTGGAGCGCTTCCTCCGTCGTTCGCCCTCAGGGCACGGAAAGGAGCACTCGCATGAACGGAACAGGTGTGTCCGCCGTCACCGCGTACTCGGCCCACCGGGAATGGGCGTCACGCCCGCCCGATGAGCGACACGCCAGCGTGCAGGCCCTCTACGAGGCGGCGCGCGAACGTCGCGCCCGCACCGAGGCCCACGCCATCGACACGATCGACCTCAGGACCGACGCCGTGGCCTCCGACGCGCTCGCCCTGTGCGACGCGTCCGGCCGCCCTTCGGACCTGACCCACTGGAGCTTCGAGCAGCTCGCCGGCATCGCCGGCGCGCCCGCGAAGTACCTCCGGACGCTGCCCGCGACGATCGCCTCCGAGGCGATCAACCACGGGCTCCGCCGGCAGGCCCGCGACCGGCACCAGCTCTTCGCGGACCGCGCCGAGCCGTGGACCGTCCACGCGATCACCTCGCCGAGGTACGCGCGGGTCCACCACGACGAGCTGGCCGGCCGGGTGCTGGATCTCATGGACCGGCATCCCGCCTGGCACCTGCCGCTCGCCCACAAGGACGGCGTGTTCGGCGCCGAGCGGGTCCCGTCCGGCGCCTACCTGGGAGACCGAGACATGTTCCTGTTCCTCGTGGACGGCAACCGCGATCTCGACGATCCCACCGACCCCACCCGGGCCGGCCTGTTCCGCGGGTTCATCCTCCGGAACAGCGACGTGGGAGCCGCCGCCCTAACCCTGGATGTCTTCCTGTTCCGCGCCGTGTGCGGGAATCACATCATCTGGGGCTTCCAACACGTGGCCGGCTTCCGGCGCCGGCACGTGGGCGCGTCGATCCAGGACGCGTGGACGAGCTCGCTTGAGACCGTCCGCGCGGCCCTCGACGCCGACCCGTCCGCCGATCGCACCGTGCTCCTGCGGGCCACCACCGTCGAGCTCGGTCCGACGCGCGACGCCGTCGTCCACGCGGTCGTGCAGCAGCTCGATCTGCCGCGCAAGCAGGCCGCCGAGGCGTACCAGGTGGCCGAGCAGCATGAGGCGAATCCGCGTTCCGTCTGGGGCTACGTGCAGGGGCTGACGCGACTCAGCCAGCGCACGCCTTGGCAGGACGGCCGCTTCGTGCTCGATCGCGCCGCCAGTCGTCTGCTGACCACGGTCGACTGACCGGGTCCGTTGGCCGTGCGGGTCCAGCCCGCACGGCCCCCTTCCTCACGCGCACGGGCCGGCTCCATGCCGGCTCGTGTCCCGCACGCGCGGTCGCGCCTGCGGTTGCCTCCGCTCTCAGAGCCAGGCCGTTGCTCGACCGGAGGTGTGCCGCATGCGCGACGACCATCGCCAATCCGAACGCACGTTGTTGATCAACCCCCGCGACGGCGGACACCGCCGCCGCGGCTGGGGAGACTCTGCGCCCTCGGGGCACGAGGCCTCCTCGCGCGTGAAAGGAGACCGTGATGTCGACCGCTCCACGTCTGCCGACTGCGACCGCTCGCGGACATCGCGTCCGCGAGCTCGTCTGCGCCTATCGCCCACTGCGGGACACCTTCGGACGCGTGATCGGCGTGCCGACGCTCGTCCTCAGCAACCCGCGCCTCGCCGCAACGACGCTGGCGCCTTTGCTCGCCGACCAGTCCGTCGAGGTCTTCGCCGTGGCGTGCCTGTCAGCGCGTCATCGGCTGCTCGCCTGGCACGTGCTCTCCCGGGGCACGCGCAGCGCCACGCCGGTCTCGATGCCGGACGTCTTCGTTCCCGCCTGTCTGACGCCCGGCACGACGGCCGTCATCGTCGTGCACAACCATCCCAGTGGCGATCCCACGCCCAGTGCGGACGATGCGGCGCTGACCAGGCGACTGCAGGAGGCTGCGAACATCCTCGACCTGCCCCTGCTCGATCACCTCATCGTCGGCGAGGGCGAGCGGTACTACAGCTTCCGCGAAGCCGGTCGGCTCGGCCCTGTTCCGAGCCGGTAGCAGACGTACACCTGCCTCAACACCACCCCGGCCATCACGTCACGCGATGGTGGGGCGCCGCTCGGTCCCGTCAAGCCTCGTCGCTTCGCGCCGACCCCTGCGGGGCTCGCGGGCTTGACGGCGACCTCGGCGGCGCCCCGACGGGGCACTTGCGTGATGGCCGGGGGGACCGCGACGGGCGACGCAGCCCGCCTCCGGTTCGAGCCACACGCAGAAAGGACACGACCCATGTCGACCACGTCGATCACGCCCTGCATCACGGTGGCGATCGGCCGGCAGGCGCGCCTCTATCACGCGTTCGTCACCACCGCGCCCGCCGCGCTCGACGCGCCGTCGACGATGACCCTCTACGCGGCGACCCTGAGCGACGTCTCCGGGTTCGCTGCGGACCCGATCCAGTTCGACGCCACACAGGCCCGCACACCCGCGCGGCTCGTGCTCATCGACGCCGTGGAGTTCGCGTGGCAGCGCGCGCGGTACCGCGAAGGCCAGCACCTGTTCGCGGCGGCCGACCCCGTGCTCGTCGGCCTGAACACCCTCCAGCACTGGCTCTGGCAGCGCCTCAGGGCTGCGGTGGCCAGTGACGCGCCGACCGAATCCGTCTGCTGAACACCGACCCGTCCCCCCAGGGGCGGGCCTTCAAGGAGAAGACCCATGCACACGACCGTCAAGATCCTTCCGAACGACCGCAACACCCCGCCCGGCAAGCTCGCCGACGCCGAGCTCCACTTCAGCGGCGGCCCGCTGGACGGCCTCAAGCTGATCGGCTTCGCCGTCTGGGTGCGGCGCGACGGCAACGGCCGGAACGTCACGTTCCCGGCCCGCACGTTCACCGTGCACGGCGACCGGCGCAGCTTCGCGCTGCTGCGGGCCGTCGACGACCCCCGCGCGCAGGACACCGTGCGCGAGCTCGTGCTGCAAGCCTACGCGGAGTACGAGGCGTAGGCGGGCGAAGGGACTGCCTCCTAGCCTACCACCCGGTACCCGGACGCCGCCTGAACGGGCGGCGTCCGGGAAGTCCGGGCCGGCCACAGTTTGGCGAAAACGGAGTGGCATATGGGAAGCGGAGAGTCGTACACTGAGGAAGCACTGACACACTGGCGGGATCGCCTGAAGGTCCCGTCCTCACGAGCAGACGGCGAACGGGAACGACGCACCGACGGACCGCGGCGCCGCCAACTGGTCGAACAGCCGCGGACCGTTGCCGAGGCGGCAGCCGAGCTGGGACTGTCCGTTCACACCGTGCGTGCGTGGGTCGCTGCACGGCGTCTCGCGCATATCCGCTTGGGCCGCGCCATCCGGATTCCCGCCGCCGAGATTCGCAGGGTGATCGAGGAGAACACGGTTCCGGCCGTTCGGGAGCGGTAAGCATGCTGTACCGTCGCGGTCAGGTCTGGTGGTACCGGTTCAAGTTCGCGGGGCGGCTGTTCCAGGAGTCGACGAAGAGCACCTCGAAGGAGGTCGCGCGCCGTGCGGAGGTGAAGCGCCGGCGCGACCTCGAGGAGGGGTACCACGGCCTCCGGAAGCGCGAGGCGCCGCAGACGCTGAGGATGGCAGCCGAGGCCTGGCTCGAGAGCAAGGAGCCGACACTGGCGCCCAAGAGCCATCTGATCGAGAAGACCAACCTGGGGCACCTGCTGCCCGTGCTCGGACAGCACCTGTTGACCGACCTGAACGCGACGCACGTCAGCCGATATCAACAGCACCGGCTCAAGGAGAAGGCGGCACCCAAGACGGTGAACCTGGAGGTCGGCACGCTCCGGGCCATCCTGCGCCGGCACCGCCTCTGGGCGACGATCCAGCCCGACATCCGCATGCTGCCGGTGCCGGATCAGGTGGGGAAGGCCCTCAGCCAGAAGGAGGAGAAGAAGCTGCTCGACGCATGCGCCGACAGCCGCTCGCGGTGCCTGCTGCCGGCCGTGCTTCTGGCCCTCAACACAGGGATGCGATATTCCGAGCTGCGGCTGCTTCCCTGGAGCCAGGTCGATCTCACCCGGCGCACCGTCTGCGTGGGGAAGAGCAAGACGGAGGCCGGTGCCGGTCGCACCATCCCGCTGAACGACCGCGCCACGAAGTCACTGCAATTCTGGGCGGAGCAGTTCCCGGACCTGAAGCCCGAACACTTTGTGTTCCCATCGGAACGGTACGGAGCCGCTGGCAACGACTTCGAGCCCTGCGTGCACGATACCGATCCCATGAAGCCGATCAACTCGTGGAAGGAGTCGTGGGAGTCGGCCAAGGAGCGCGCGAACGTCACCGTCCGCTTCCACGACCTTCGGCACACGTGCGTCACGAGGATGCTCGAAGGTGGCGTGCCCCTGTCCGTCGTGGCCTCAATCCTCGGTTGGAGCGCGGCGACGACGGCCCGGATGGCGAAACGGTACGGGCATATCGGGCAGATTGCGCAGCGGCAGGCTGTTGGTGTGTTGGATAAGACTGGTGGCAGGCGCAAGAAACGGAAACAGAATAGACAGGACTCAGCTAACCGGTCGGGGGCACTATCTGGAACTCAGAATGGTCGCCGCGAGACCGACACGCACGCGAGAGAGACGCCATAGGCCGCCAGCGTCCGCACCAGCCGGACGCGAGTCTTCGACAATCTGTCTGGACGACTCCTTCGTGCCATCGCACACGACTTGGCAAGAGAAGTTGAGTTCCTCTCAGAGCGATGTTCCAGGCTGGCCTAGAGATTGGCAGCGTGAGATATTGCTGAATCGCACTGCGCAAAGAAGGCACTCGAAGCATGAAGGCCAAGACCAGCGACGCTGACAAAGCCGGAGGCGGCCTCGTTCCAGCGTCTGACGAGAGGACTCTGCGGGTATCCACTCCGGCCTCCACGGGCGGCTCCGGGACGACCTTCGAGCAACATGTCGGCGCCTATTGGCTGGCCCAGCTGCTGGTCGGCGCGATTCCGCCCGTGCTAATTGATGCAACCGTGACCGAGGTGAGCTTTCAGACCGAGCGTCTGGGTTGGCATACCGACGATTTCCTGGTCGTCTGCACGTCGAATGGCGTGTCGCGGAAGCTCGTCGGCCAGGTGAAACGGAGCTTCACCGTAAGCAGGTCGGACAAGGAATGCGTGCGGGTCGTCACCGACTTCTGGAGAGACTTCAACGGCGCGCATTTGTCGAAGGGGCTCGACCGCCTCGCGCTCGTAACCCTGCGCGGCACGAATACGCTGCTCGAGCACTTCGTCGGTCTGCTTGATTGCGCGCGCGCCGCGCGCGACGGGGCCGAGTTCGAGCAACGGCTCGCCACGGATGGCTTCATCTCCAACACTGCCGCACGCTATTGCGACGAGCTGCAAACGATCGTTGGCGACGTCGAAGGCAAAGCCGCTACGGCAGCAGATATCTGGCCCTTCTTGTGCGCTCTGCACGTGCTTAGCCTCGACCTCAACAGCTCGACGCGACAGACCGAAGCGCACATCAGGAGCATGCTCGCCCTCACGGTGGCCGACGGAGACCCTGTTGCCAGCGCTGGCGCCTCTTGGAACGAGCTGGTCAGCGAGGCGAGTGCAGCGATGGGTGCCAGCCGCAGCCTACGACGCGACGACCTGCCTGCGGCGATGCTGGCGCGCCACGGCGTCATTGGGACGACTGAACGGCACGTGCTTCAAGTGCTCGGTGATCACACCGAGCCGGTCCTCCGCGCAATCCGCTCGACGCTTGGAAGCGATCTTCATCTGCCGCGTGCTGCACTCGTGCAGAAGGTTCTCGACGCGCTGGAGAACGCCCAGGTCGTGATCGTCACGGGGCCAGCCGGCAGCGGCAAGTCCGCCGTCGGCAAGGACGCGGTCGGCGTGCTCGCTTTGAATCATTTCCTGTTCGGCTTTCGCGTCGAGGAATTCGCGCAGGCGCATCTGGACGCTACGCTGACTGCCGCGCAGGTGCCCGCGAACTGGGCGAAGCTCCGCGCCATTCTAGCTGCGCAGGACCGCAAAGTCGTGCTGGTCGAAAGCGTCGAGCGCCTGCTTGAGAAAACGACGCGCGACGCCTTTACCGACCTTATGACGCTAGCGTCGGACGATCGCGGCGTGCGCATCGTGCTCACATGCCGCGACTACTCTGTCGAGCAGGTGCGCGCCAGCTTCCTGCAGCCGCATCGCATCAACCACGCGGTCATCCGAGTGCCGCCGCTCGAGGATGCCGAACTCGCAGAGGCTGAGGGCGAGTATCCCGCGCTCGCGATTCCACTCAAGAGCCCGAGGTTGCGCAACATCCTACGCAACCCCTTCGTTCTCGACAAGGCGCTCGCGATCCCTTGGTCGGTGGAGAAGTCCCTTCCGCAGACCGAGCGGGAATTCCGGGCTCTCTACTGGCGTGAGATCGTGCGCGGCGGCCATGGCGTCGCGCCTGCCATTGGACGGTTGCGCGAAGAGGCCCTTGAGACGATCGCGGTACGCCGCGCGCGCACACTATCGCCCTATGTTTCTGCAACCGGGATCGATCCCGCAGCGGTCGAATCGCTGCGCGGCGATTCTCTCATTACTTCGTCCGACGATGACCCGTTGCTGGTCGCGACGGCCCACGACGTGCTCGAGGACTGGGCGATCCTGCGATGGCTCGAGGAGCAGCATCTCGCCGAGGCGTCGTTCGAGAAGCTGTCCGACGCCATCGGAATGTACCCCGCCGTGCGGCGCTCTTACCGCAGGTGGGTCGCCGAACTGGTCGAGCTTGATGCCGCGGCTGCTGACCGCCTGTTTCAGGCCGCGCTGTCAGAGACCGAGATCAGCGTCCAGTTCCGCGACGACACGCTGGTCTCGCTACTGAAGGCGCCGTCGGCACCGGACCTCCTTGCGCGGCACGAAGCGCCGTTGCTCGCGCACGACCGCGCGCTTGTCAAGCGCATCGTTCATCTTTTGCGCGTGGCCTGCGTGAAGACGCCCGATTGGCTCGCAGGTCTGATGCACCAGGGATCGATCCTCAACGTGCCAGACGGATTGGCATGGACGGCCGTGCTGCGCCTGATCCATCGCAACCTAACGGCCTTCGCGAACAACGAGCGAGCGCTCCTGCTCGGGCTAGTCGAAGACGCGGTGCGCGGCGTGAGCTGGTGGGCGCCCGATCTTGAGGGCGCAGAAGATGTCGCGGCGATCGCGCACTGGCTCCTCGACGGCCTGCGCGGGTACGGCGGCGAGGAGCCGCGTAAACGTGTCCTCGCGGTCATCGCTAAGATCCCGAAGGCCGACCCGGCGCGTTTCGAAGCGGCGTTGCGCGGCCATATCGAGGAGGGCAGGCGCCGCGACGTCGTCGCCGAGGATTTCCGCGAGTTGATCTACGCGGGCATGGACGGCATGCCCGCCGCCCGCGATCTGCCCGATGTCGTCACCTCGGTTGGGGCGGATTACCTGCTCGCGACCGAAGAGGATATTGACGACGAGCGCCGTTACGCACGCAGTCCTCTCGATATCGACTTGCACTTCGGGATCAAGGAGGGGCTGCGGCACGATTCGTTCCCGCCGAGCGCCCTGCGCGGGCCGTGGAGCCATTTGCTGCGATATCACACAGGGAAGGCCCTCGATTTCTACATCAAGGTCTTCAACCACAGCGCCGACTGGTACGCGCATCCGCGCGTGCTCGACCGTCTGGAGAAGGCATGGGAGGCCGAGCTCACTTTCGCCGACGGCAGCACGCGCAAGCAGTGGATCAACGGCCGTCTGTGGGGTCTCTACAGAGGCATGACGGGCGGTCCTTATCCGCTCGAGTCGATGCTCATGGCGCTTGAAAGCTGGCTGCTTGAGGTCGGAAAGCAAGAACCGGAACTGCTGGACGGCATTCTCGTCGACATACTGCGCCGCAGCGACAATGCTGCACTCGCCGCCGTCGTCGCAAGCGTGGCGACCGCCTGTCCGCACGCCGCCGGTGAAACTCTGCTCGTGCTTCTCAGCGTCCGCGAATACATGGCCGTGGATCGCAGCCGTCTGGTAGGCGAGCAGCAGATGTCAGGGATGTCCGACATGTTTCCGACGGTGCGCGCCGACCATCAGGTCTACGAAATGGAACGCAAGCAGGCAAATGCCTTGCCGCACCGGCGGCACGATCTCGAGACGGCAGTCGCCAATCTCCAGCTGGGGCCGCTTGCGCCACGCGTCCAAGCGCTCCTTGACAAGCATCTCGCGGCGTTGCCGCCGAAGGACCAGCAGGACAAGGATGACCTCTTGTGGCGCCTGGCGATCCACCGTATGGATTTCCGTCAGTACACTGTTTCGGACACACCGGGCCGCGAGATATCCGACCCCGCCGCAAAGCCGGGCGAGTCGCTCAGGCGCTACGTGCAACTAGACCCCAAGCCTCCCGAGGCCGACGTGCAGGCCATGGTCGATGAGGGCGCCTCGCGTCTGGCGACCATGAACGCGCGCATGGGCGTGTTGATGTGGGGTGTCCAGGCCTTCAGACGCGAGACCGGCAAGTACGACCCTTCACAGTGGGCGGCAAAGCTCGCCGAGGCGCGGGCCATGGACCGTGAGGCCGGCCAGAAGGACGGCAGCCGTCACGCGCCAGGTTTCGTTGCCGCGGTCTGCATCCGCGATCACTGGGACGACATGACGGGGGCTCAAAGAGAGTGGTGCGCCGATACCGTGTGCGCGGAAGTCCTGCGGCACGCCGACGGGGCAGATGACGTGGAGCGCGTGCAGAACAACCCCATGGCCGCCGACCGAGCTTGCGCCTTCGTGCTTCCGCAATTGCTCGGCAAATTGCTCGACCCCGCGCGCAGGGAGCAGGTTCAGACGGCCTTCACCGCCGCCATCACGCACCCCGTCGAGCAGGTGCAATGGTCTGCGACCTGGAGCATCGACGAGAACCTCTGGGCCACCGATCGAGCCCTCGCCATCCGCTGCGTCAACGCGATTGCGACCGAAGCGGCCATCATCGACACAGCACGAGACGCCGAGGAAGGACGTCCGTATCGCGAGCGCCGGGATCTGGGCGAGATCATGGCAGCGGCGACTGCGGACATCCGAGCTGGCTTCTGGAGAGACGGGGCCATCGCCGAGGACGCGCACGTCACCGTCGACATCGCCGACGGCTTCGGCGCTCATGCGCTCAAGCGCATGCTCGTGATCCTGGGACGCGTGCCCGAGGACCCGCTCGCGATTGCCGCGTTTACGCGTGCAAGCCACACGCTCGTTGGCTGGTGGACCTCCGACGACGACAATCGGGGAGGGAGCAACCGGCACTTTCAGACCGAATCCGACGTGTCTCAGCGCATTCAAGACTTCTTGCTGCGCACATCGCCGGAAGCTGCACAACACGTGCTGGCGCCGCTGCTCGCCGCCATCGACCGACACTCGCGCGATCTTGAGTCGGTCATGCAGGGATTGACGGGCCTCCAGGATACCAGCCCGAAGACGCCGCAGTACTGGATCTTGTGGGAGCTGATTGCTGACGCTGTCAAGGGCGCGAAGTGGGTCTCGCGCCTAGGCGAGGATCGCCACCCCGACGGTAGCGACCTGCTCTCCGCGGTGTTCCTCACTTCCTATTGGAAGGACGACGTCCGCCACTGGCGGTTCCTCGAAGGTTATGCGCATCTGGTGCACGGGCTCTTCGAGGCGCTCCCGCCCACGTCGATCGTGCTCGATGACTACGTTCGCTTCCTCTACCACATCGGCGAGCGCTCTCTGCCCGACGCCTTCGTGCGGATCGCGGCTGCACTTCGGCGCGGTGACCCTCAGAAGATGCTGGCCAAATCAAACACCGTCTTCATGCTTGAAGTCCTGTCGCTCCGTTACGTCTACGGACGGCCGCTCGAACTCAAGCGGGACGACCGCCTGCGCGACGCAGTGCTCTTCATCCTCGACTGTCTCGTCGAGACTGGATCGTCCGCGGCCTTTCGCATGCGGGACGATTTCGTCACGCCCGCAGCGTAGTTCGTTCAGGGATCCCTCTGGCTGACCTGGAGGACGATGTAAGGTGGGCTCGCGTTCTTGACCCGAGGCCTATGCGATAGTCGGGACAATTCTCACGGTGACGGGAATGCTGTTCGACGAGTACCTTTTCGCCGACTATTCCGGCGCGGTTGCGGAGAACCAACAGCGGCGCGCGATCCGCCTCGCGCGCGCCTCGCCAGGAGAGCCGCCGAGCGTCGTCGAAGCGCGCCTGACCCGTGCCGAGCTGTCCGCCGATCTCCTTGCCCGGTTGAGGGACGCAAGTCGCAGCGGCCGACGGATCTGTTTCGGGCAGGATCACCAGTACAGCATTCCATACGCGCTCGCGCAGGAGTTGTCGGTTCACGCGCTGCCGTGGCGTCATGCGCTTCAGGCGCTCTACGCTGGTTCGTACGGAGGGCCGGCGTTCGCGCACCCTCGCTTCTTTGCGGCGGCGTTCAACTCGTGGCTTGTCGAGCGCAGTCGAACACCGTATTTCTACTCGGCAACCAAGGCGCGTCAGTACGGTCTGCCGAATCGGGATCCGCGGGACGGCAACGACTCGGCGTACCGGATGACCGAGCGCTGCCGACCCAGGTCAGGATCTGGCTCGCCGAAGCCGTTCAATCGCGTCGGAGACAATGGTACGGTCGGTGGCCAGAGCTTGGTCGGCATGGGCGCCATCCTTGAGCTGCTGGCCGCGTGCGACGCCGAGGGCGTGCGGGTCGCGGTGTGGCCGTTCGACGGCCCCAGCATCAAGGACGCCGCTTACGCCGGTGCGCACGTTATGATCGAGCCCTATCCGAGCGCTGTCCGCAGTGCGACCGTGGCTCAGAATCACAGTTCGGACGCGCTCGCGAGCACGGCCTATGTGCGCGAGCTGGACGCGAGCGGACTGCTTGCTGATGCACTTGATCTGTCCGGCCTGGAGCCGGCTGTCGCGCACGTCGCCAGTTTCGAGGGTTGGATTATCTCCCACCAGGTGCCGACGTCCAAGCGTTCCGGGGCCATGAGCGAGACGCTGCGGACCGCTGGGCCGCTGGAGCACAATGGAGCTCAGACGGCCCGCGTTCCGGACTCGATCCACCGTCGACGGGTGTTCCTCGATACTTGCGTCTTGAACTTCATGCTCGACCACGGTGAACAGATTCATGATGGTGCGGAGCCGCCTGATTCCCCCGACAGAGAAGACGTTGAAGCGCTACGGCAGATCTGGCTCGTCGGCCAGCGGGCGGTGTGGCAACTTGCGATTTCGCCGCATACGTACTTCGAGATCGTCCGCACCCGCGACGCTGTCAGGCTGTCTGCCCTCGACCGCTGGTTCCAGGAAGTCTGGCAGTACTGGCGGTCGACAGTCCAGGGGAACGAGGACCTGCCGAGCTTCCTCGAGGCCGAGGAAATGCGCGTAAGGACGCTCGCGTCCGGCGTCCTCGCGTGCCTGCCAGACGTGAGTGACCGGGTACTCGTCTGTGACGCGCTCGTCTACGGCTGCGATCTGTTCTGCACTCGGGACCGGAGCACGATTCTGAGGCATCGGGACAAGCTTGCGGGCCTACCGATCGAGATCGTCAACCCGTCGGACTGGTGGCATCGGATCCAGCATGCCGGCATTATGTGAGCGCACAATGTCAGGTGACAGCTGCTGACCCTCGTGCGTTGGTGATCTTGAGAGGAAGTGTTGGTTCGGGACTTGCACGCGCCGGCCTCAACGAGCTAGCAGGCAGACGCAATGTCTCTGAAGGAACGACTGACCGGCATCTTCGACGTCTTCTCGCGGCGGACGGCCTCACGCGTCGCGATCTCCAAGGCCGACGCGCTCTCCGAACGGGCGCGACGTCGGATCTTACTCCTCTATCGTGATGTCGTCGCGGGAGAGTGGCAGGCGAACACGTGGTCGTCAGCCGGCAACTACACTCAGGAGTTCTGGAGGGAGATCCACAATGCGCTTGAGCATCTCTACGGCCGTGCACATCTCTCGACGAAATCCACGCAGACCCTTGTTGATGACGCCGTCGCCTTCGTGCTCAAGTGCAGCACTGAAGAGTTCTTCGATTTTGTGGAACTGAGCTTTCGTGTCGACAGTGCGTGGCGAATCTTCAACGATCGAAACGACTTGGTTGAGGCAATCAACGAACTCCTGCGGATTGAAGACGCTCCCTATCAGGTGACGCGCGTGGTGACACGCGAGGAGCCGAGCAGTGGCCCGTTTGGACAGGGGACAGCGATTCACGTCGTGGCGTGGCCGCAAGTCGTGTGCGCCGAGGACGACGTGACGCACAGTGAGGCGGTCGCGCCGACGCTATCAGTTTTGGCCGCACCGCACTTCGCGGCGGCTAATGTGGAATTTCGCGAAGCACTTGACGAATATCGTAGGGGCCACTACGGAGATTGCGTGACGAAGTGTGGCAGCTCGTTCGAGAGTGTCCTCAAGGTCGTATGTTCGCGAAAGGGCTGGCGAGTCGATTCAACGAAGGCGACGGCGTCAACGCTGCTCACGGTTGTGCTCGCCAAGTCCTCTCTCGATGGGTTCTTCGCGCAGCCGTTGACTCTCATTGCGACGATGCGTAACAAGTTGAGCAGTGCTCACGGCGGGGGCGCGAAGGTACGAGCCGTTGAGCGCCACGTTGCGCAGTACGCGCTCACAAGCACCGCAGCGGCAATCGTACTAATCGTCCACGAGGTTGGCGCGTGAGTGACGGGAGTACATAGACGGAGTGCGTGCTACTGAGGACTGGACCAAGGAGCTGACTGCGATCGCGACCGGGTAGCGGAGAGAGCCGCAGGCGGCACCGCGCAGGCACATCGAAATATAGCGTTACGACGATTCTGGACTGGAAGGTGTGCGCCGCGTCATCCAGCTCTCGCACGAGGCGACCGACGGCCGCGGGTCGCAGTGGGACCCGGGTCAGCCGCCCTAGTGGCGTGGTGTTCGGATGGGAGGCCGCCGTTGAGAGCGGACGTGGCACTGGACCCATCAAACCCTTGTGAGCTCCGTAGGATCTTGAGGTCTGGTTGGACATTCATGAAACCAGTGACTCGGCGACGATTTGAAGCGTTGGCTGGCTACATCAGATCACCGTGGAGTGTCTTGCTCGCCAGAGAGCTCGCGTGGTACGAGGAAGGCAACGAGAAGCTGCTTGGTCTTGTCTCGATGGATATCCAGGACAATGACTACGTAGCGACCGTGTTGGCAAGAGACGCCATGAACCGCTTCAGGGCCGTAAGCCTCCAGATCAATTTCCCTACAACACAGGAGGCAACGAAATGGTTGCGAGGCCGGTTGATGGAACTGGTGGACGAACCTGCTGAATCATTTCACCAGGACGACGAGGGGGGCGCGCCAGTCGACTTCTTTGAACCGGTCGTGCCAAGCGAGAGACTGGCCGCGGACTTTGAGCGACTGAGGACCGCGAAGCAGTTCAGCCCTGCCCTTGGTCTTATTTGCGAATTGATGCACCACTTCGTGGACATCGACGGGAACTTCGTAGAGCAGTTCCAAACCAGAGGTTTTGATGCGCGGATCTGGGAGTTGTACATGTACGCGCTCTTCACTGAACTTGGATACGGCTTCGATCGGAGCCACTCAGCGCCTGATCTTCATTGCGTGGGTCCGCTCGGCGAGTTCTTTGTGGAGGCCACGACGGTGAATCCATCACCGCTGCCTCCTGAGGTGGACGAGACCAATGAGCAAGCCTACTTCGACGCCTATGTGCCAATAAAGTTCGGTAGCGCTCTATTCTCAAAGGTCAAGAAACGGTACTGGGAAAAGGCGCATGTCAAGGGACTTCCCCTCGTGTTGGCGATCCAAGATTTCCACGCTCCTGGCGCCATGATCTGGAGCAACACAGGGTTGGTCGAGTACCTTTACGGCATCAGGCAAACTGACGGCGTCGACAGCGAAGGGAACCCTACAACCATCAGTGAGAGGATCACAAGTCACCGATGGCAGGACAAGGAGATCCCCTCCAGTTTCTTTGCTCAGCCGGACTCCGAGCACATCAGTGCCGTCATTGCGAATCCAGGGGGCACGCTATCGAAGTTCACGCGGTTGGGCTATCTCGCGGGGTTTGGTGACCGTAGGCTGGTGATTCTCCGAAGAGGCTTTGCCTATCAGGGGGGCAGATCACCCACGCCATTCAGCACCAGGATCGACACGACGGGTCGGGACGAAACATGGTGCGAGGGGCTGTCCGTTTATCACAATCCAGACGCTGAGGTGGCACTATATCCGTGTGCGATCCCGGGCGCGACACACCATACGATCCGGGAAGGCCGGATCGTCAGTGCGATGCCAGGATTCTTTCCGGTGGGATCACAAACGATCATCCTTGCGGTCGACGATTCTGACGGCGCTGAGCTGTTGGACTCTGGAGAGACCGGTTGAGCGGTCTAATGTGGAACCCCGGAAGAGCTCAGGAAGGCGGAGAGTTTTCGCCTTGGTGACATCTGTGCTTGGGCAAGGGCTGCAATGTACTCAAAACTGTACCCCTCCTTTATGTAAGCAGGTGCGAATCGGTACGATACTGCGGAAGCCTCAAATAGCGGGTTGGAGCCCAGTTTTGCGAAGCGAAGTCGCTCGGTGCGACTGTGTGCAAGAGCGGCCCGCCGCGACTGTTAACCGGAGGGTTGCTGGTTCGAGTCCAGCCTGAGGAGCCAACCCTTCCGCCCCTTCCCTTGAAGCGCCGCATGGTGCCAGGTGCACCAGGGTGCACACGGTGCCACGTGCACAAGG
>JAHECP010000212.1 GCA_024641665.1 Acidobacteriota bacterium | reverse complement strand
TTTGGGGGGTTGGGCTACGGATCGGGCGGATCGAGCGCCAGGAGCGGGTGGTTCTTCCTAAGGATTCTCAAGATCCGGCCTGTTCCGAAAACCCTGTCAAGTCCGACTCCCGCCGCCTCCAAACACGCTAGTGTAGTGTCTCAAAAGTAGCTTTACAACGAGCGATCTTCGCGAGAATGGTTTTGACCGACGCGGTCCAGACGAAGGGCTTCGGGTTCTTGTTGTTGTCTCGCAGATAGGTGTCGATGGCGGTGACCAGATCCTCCACGCTGTGGAACACGCCGCGCCGAATCCGCTTCGTCGTGATTTCGCGAAACCATCGTTCGACGAGATTCAACCACGACGCGCTGGTCGGCGTGAAGTGCAAGACAAAACGCGGATGCGTGGCCAACCACGCGGTGACATTCGGATGCGTGTGGGTGCCGTAATTATCCAGGATCAGATGCAGCGTGAGGTTCCTCGGGAACTCGCGGTCGAGCCGCCGCAAGAACCGCAGGAATTCATGGTTCGTATGGTGCGGGAGACATTGCCCGATGACTTTCCCTTCCAACACATTCAGGGCGGCAAAGAGCGTCGTCGTCCCGTGACGCTTGTAGTCATGGGTCATCGTGCCGCACCGGCCCTTCTTGAGCGGCAACCCCGGTTGGGTGCGATCGAGCGCCTGAATCTGGCTCTTCTCGTCGACGCACAAGACGACCGCTTTGTCGGGCGGGTGGAGGTACAGGCCCACGACATCGGTGAGCTTCTCCACGAACCGTTTGTCCCGCGACAGCTTGAAGGTGCGGGTCCGATGCGGTTGCCGCCCGTGCGCATCCCAAATGCGCTGCACCGTGGCGGGGCTCACGCCCTGCGCGCGCGCGAGCGTCCGACAACTCCACTGCGTCGCAGCCGGCGGCGTGGTTTGCGTCGTCGCGGTCACGATCTGCTTGACCTTAGCGGCCGTGATCGACCGACGACGCCCACGGCCGGGCGCATCCTGGACCAGGGCTTGCGGGCCACTGGCGGCGAAGCGCGCGCGCCACAGCAAGACCGTGGGGCGACTGATCCCCAAGGTGTGCGCGATCGCGTGGTTGGCCAACCCGTCGGCGGCCAGCAGGACCACCTGGCACCGCATCGCCACGCTTTGGGGGGCGTTGTGCGCGCGCGTCCAGGTTTCCAACAGGCGCCGATCCTCGGTGTCAATCACCAGCTTCTCCGCAGGTTCCCACATGAGCCGCAGCGTAGCATGGTGATCGTGCATTGTAAAGCTATTTAAGAGACACTACACTAGAAACGCCAAGACCGCTGCTTCCGCCAGAAGCGAGCGGTCTTGGTGTCCCTGAAATGTACTTGCGCACGCGCTGATTTCGAACAGCGTCCCCACATCAGCGTCCTAACTTCACAGCAAAGGTGACCCAGACGAGGACGACAAGCGCGGGGGCGCCCCAGGCGACTGCGTAACTCCACCCGCCACGGAAGAAGCCGCCGGCACGTGCCGTAGACGTCCATCACGAAGCTCGGCGGCGTCGGGTCCGCACGAGTAGAGCTACCAGGCCAGCGCATGGCGCCGTTCGAGACCCGACGATTCCGGCGGGCGGTCCGCTGGCCCGCCGCCCGCCACCGGCGCAGCGCGTGTGGCTCGGCCGTCCGCCCGTTACGAACCGCGGGATCCCGCCGGGAGTGTGATCGCCCAGATCGTGCACGATCATTTCGAAACCCTTCGCGCGCAGGCCGCCAGCCTGCGCGAGGGGGACGGCCTGACGGCCAACCTCGATTGCGACTCGTGTCACGTTTGCTGCTAGAATCTACAGCGCCGGAAGTCGGCAGGTCGCGCTCCAAGGGGGTGTCGGCATGCATCGAGTCGCACGTGCGGGCTTGGTTCTGGCCCTCACGGCCGCCGCAAGTCTGGCGAGCGGCTGCTCCTGGTCGGTTCCCTGGACCTGGAAGCGGACGACCGATCCGAGCGGGTCCTGTCAGGTAGCGACGCCGCGAGACTGGCAGCTCGGGCGCGAGTTCTTCCTCCAGCGGGACAGCGCGGCCACAGGCCCAGTGGCCCACGGGCCGCGGCGGCTGCCGCCGCACGGCTTCGCGCTCTGGGGGATCGACCCGGCCAACCAGCAGCAACTCGCTCAGCTTCCGACAGGCAAACGATTCCAGATACGCACAGCGCTGGTGCGCGGCGAGGCCGTGTGCTCGGTGTGGCGCGTGAAGGAGACAGCCGACTTCACAGCCGACGAGAAGAGCGCGATGGAAGAGGTCGGCACGACTTTGCGGTGGGTGCGGTGATGCGGGCCCTGACGCGGCGTGCGTGCGCAGGCGGGGCCGGCGTGATCGCGACCGCGGTCCTGAGCGCGGCCATGGGGCTGCTGGGCCGCATCGACGCTGCGAGTCCCGCGGACACGAGCTGGCGGATTCAGAGCACGATCGACAGCCGTCAGACGACTGACACCAGCGGCGGCACGACCACGACGACGGAGACTGTCCACGACACAAGCCACCAGACCTCCAGCGAAGGCGAGCAGATTGACGACAGCCAGACGTTTCATCAAGGCGCCGATGGGACGTCGTACGACAACCAGTCCATTCACGACACGAAGCCCGACGGCAGCACCGCGTCCAACACGGCCGACGACTACCGGGATCCCAATGGAAACCGGACCATCAACACGAGAGACGTTGTCGTCGACAAGGACGGCAACCGCACGACGACGTCCACCACCGACCAATACGACAGCCAGGGGCACCTCACTGGCCACCGGGAAGACACCACGCACGACAAGGTCGAGCCGCCGAAACCGCCGAGACCGTCCGAGCCAGAGAAGCGAGAGGAGAAGACCGGACCGGAGCCGCCGGCCCGCGGAACGTCTCCGCCGCAGCCGCCGGGGCGCGTTCCACCGGCGCGGCCCGAGTCGTCGGGTTCGGGTAGCTCGAGCCCGCCGGCGGGCAACGGATCGGGCGCTCACCAAGTCGTCCTGACGGTCCACGAGGAATGCACGAGCACATCCACGGGTGACGTCCCAGAAATCGTGGATCGCCAGCAGGTATCCGGCACATACGATGAGCGAGACGTCTATCGGTTCACGAAATTGGAGGGGGAGCCTTCTGACCTGGAGGAGGTGTCGCACCAGGGCAACGGTTCGGTCAAGGGAAGTGGAACGTACCAGATTCCGCTGGCGAAGATGTCGTACTCGTGGACGTACGGACCGTCGGATGACCTTGGTGAGGCGCTGCATCGCCGCGTGATTATCGACCTCGTCGAAGGCTGGCTGCAGCTCTATGTTGCCGAAAATCCCTGCAACCGGGTAAAGGCAAGCGGTTGTGAAGATGACCGCTGTAGATATTTGGCTGACCTTGAGTCGGGCGACATATTTAGCGATCGGGACCCCCGGCTGCGATACACGTTCGCGCCAGGCTCGAAGAGCATCTTTGCTCACGGCCACGCGAGCGCTCAGGGAAACCGCGCCGGTATCCCGGGCGAAGTAGAGCGCCGTGAGGTGGATTACTCGGTCAGCGTCGGCGGGGCCGGCGCCGCCACGCCGGCCGCGGCCCCCGGGCCAGTTGTACCCGACGGCGAGGTCTTCCCGATGGTGATCGACCAGCCGGGGCGACCTGCGCGCGTGGGATTGCCGCTCATGGCGGGCAAGAAGGTCACGGTGCGGGCCGTCGGGAACACGATTGGCGCCGTGAGGGTCAGACTGCTCGGCCCGGACGGCGGCGAGCTGACGGCGGGCTCCTCCAGCGCGGGCAGCTTCACCCTGTCTACCGCAACGGCGGCGACGAGCGGCACCTACACGATCGTCGTGGAATCGACCTCTGGCAGCGTTGGCAGGATCGGCATCGGGGTTACCAGTCAGTAGGAACGCGACCCCAAGCCGGCCGCGGGTGAAGAAGCGAAACGCCCGAGGGACTCGGGCGTTTCGGTCGCCGTACATTCCGCGAGGAACGACGCCCGGTCAATAGTGTCTGCCCCTCACCGGGTTGCGAACTCGACCAGTTCCACACGGCGGTTCTTCGCCCGGCCCTCTTCCGTCTTGTTCGACGCGACGGGTGCATAGGGGCCGTTGCCGAATGCGGTCAGCCGTGAGTCGGCAATCCCGTACTTGGTGACCAGTGCAGTGATCACCGACTGGGCGCGGGCCTGCGAGAGTTTCAGATTGGCCGCCGGATCACCCACCATGTCGGTGTGGCCGACGATGAAGACCTTCAGCGCGGGTTGTTGCTTCAGCAGCTTGGCGATTTCCGCCAGAGTCGGCTCCGACTCCGGTTTCAGATCTGACTTTGCGGAATCGAAGTAGATGCCGTACAGGGCCACGCTGCCGCTGCTGCTCAGCCCGCTGGCCATGCCCGCTGCGTCCATCGTAATGGCCTGCGGCATCGCCTGCCGTTCGACAACCGACTGATCGTATCCGTTATCCATGGCCCCAATCAGCACCCACACCTCTTTCCCGTTCTTGCTGATGCGCAGCGTCGTCGTGTAGAAACTTGGGTCTCGTGACTCGTCCAGTACCTGCCCCCCAGCGGCGCGCGCTGCGTCTTGGAAATTGCGTATGATCTGTAACATGCTTGCCGCAGGAGCATTATCTTTCAGGCGATACTCAATCTTGATCGTGCGGCCTTCGATCTCTTGTTCCGTCCGTTGGCCGTTCTGCGTGACGGGGAATTTGACGGAATCGAACTCGGTTTCCTTGTAGTTGTTGATGAAGTACCCGGGCATTCGGGAAATGGCCGGGTAATCTCGCGATCCGGGCAGGTCGCTTTGAGCCAGCACCAACGGGACCATCGCAAAGGCGAGAAGAAATACCAGAGAAGCGTGCCTCCTACTCATCGTCAGCCTCCTCAGAGTAGCTATTGGCCTCACGGGGCGCCGTGAGGTCCATCATTGGCGTTTGTCTTCGACGACGGAACACAATCCAGCGGATAGGCGACGGTCCGCAAGAAGTCTCAGACTGCGTCTGTGTTCGTGATCCGCCGCCGCAGGTCAGGATCACTCACGCGCGTCAGACGGAGCACGGCAGAGTCTTATCGGACGATCGTCAAGTCCTCAATCCGGACGGCCGGATCACGCGACCGCCGGTCAAGCGCAGCGCTGGTTGGGAGGTCGGCCGCGGGGGCGCGCGGCACCCGGTCTACTTCTTCTCCAGTTCTGCCACCCAGGCGGTCGCAAACACGCGCGCGGCATCGACGGCTTCCTTGCCCGCCCGGTAGCAGAGCTTCCACTCGGGTGAATTCTCCTCGTACTTTGCGTCGGCAAAGCGCATCGTGCCGCCGGCTGCTACGAGCTTGGCGCCAAAGTCCACCGTCGCGCTTTCGTCCAAGAATCGCTTCAGGCGCTTTGCGATGAGCGACCGCGGGTCCGTCGGGTAGCTGGCCTCGTACTCCTTCATCCGCTTCTGAAACTGCTGCTGCTCCGTGGCATTCTGCGCGTCGAGCCTCTCTTTTGTCATCGCCTTGTATTCGGGCGTGTCCATTTCGGCCAGTTGCGCGGTGGTCATCTTGATCCCCGCTTCCATGCCCTCCTTGATGGCCTCTTGTGTGTCTGGTGGAAGGGTGGTGGGTATATTGGCGAGATTCTTCTTCTCCTCCTCGAGCGTTTGCTCCATCTTGGCCCGTTGCTGCTTGAGCTGGTCGTCCACACTTCCCGGGGGCCCCGGCGCCTCTGGTTTCTGGTTCTCACGGAGCTTCGCGTACGCCGTCTTGAATTCTGGCGACTCAGTGTAAGCCTTGGCCCACGTCAGCACGCCTTTGACAAGCGCCTCGCGGACAGCCGGGGCAGCAGCCTTGAACGCCTTGCCCGCCGGGGAGAAATTGACGTATCCGGTGTTAAGTGACTGGATGACGCGCCCCTTCGCGTCGGCCTCCCCGATCCCGAGCTCCGCCAGTACGTCAGCCGCGGCGAGCGACACCAGAACGCCGACGACCCCAAGGCCGACGACCACCCCACCCGCCAGGTAACGCCTCAACCTCATAAATGCCTCCAATGGCGCACCCCGCACTTGGCGGACGCAACACAAGTAACCGTGTACGGCTCGGGGACCCGGATTCACCAAGTTGGAAGGAGATAGCGTTGTGGTCCGGGATGTTCCATTAAGCCGCCCGAATGGGTATGCTTATACACCCAGGTCGGGCAAGCGCACCCAGAGTTTTTCCGTCGCAGCCTGCTTTCAGCTGCGGAGACCGGTCAGCTCAGTCCACGTCGACGCGGAACCGATTGCGACCCAACGGGTTACGAACATCTGAGCGTCGTCAAGCCGTCCCTCCCGGCCACGCGACGCGGCTGCCACTTCTATACGCGCTCTGTCCGGCACGTCCAGCGCCGGCGCAGCGGTCGCCCGCATGAACGCGTGGACGGAGGTGTCAACACCTTTGCGAAACTGGACGCACTAGAAACGTCCCGTTCGACGCGTGCGGCGGATCATGCGCCGGTTCGGAAGCCACGTGCACGGCTCGGCGTTCGAGTGCCAGTTGTCACACGCGGATCTGGTCCGAGGCCGGCTCACGGCGCCGGGAGACGCTTGCCCGCCGATCGATAGCCGCGCCGCGGCTACCTCCGGTCCAGCATCCGGAACTGCAGCGCCTCGGCCACGTGATCCGCGCCGAGGTCATCGGCGCCCGCGAGATCGGCGATCGTGCGCGCCACCTTGCGGATGCGGTCGTAGCCCGCGCGCTCAGGGCCAGGCGGTTGATCGCCGCGTGGATCAACCGCTCTCCGGCGCGATCAAGAGGGCAGTGGTGCATCATTAAGGCAGGCGTCAACTCGGCGTTGGTTCTCACGCTCTCGGACGCGCAGCGGCCCCGACAGCCGACTCCGATACCGCTGAACCTGCAACGGCGTGCACCGGCACGCGCGCCGCTCGTCGCCGAGATATCCACACATGCACGGGTTCACCGTCGCGATCAGTATGAACCGAGGGCGAAGTCGCCCTCGGGCGCCGCGTCGGCGACCGTCACACGCCCGGACTGGAACCTGCGAGCCTCTGCCAGTGGGGCGGGGGCGCACAAACGTGGATGGGGCAAGAAGACGGAAAGTTGCCTCTGGTGGTGTGCAGTCAAAATCGGAAGTCGGGTTTCAAAAGAGCGGGGTCCCGCACCGCTTGAACTGGGGGCGATTTGGGGGTTGGTCCAGGGTCTTGAGCGGATTCGGCGGATTGGGAGGTTCGATTTTCCGAGGAAAACTCAAAATCAGGCCAGTTTCAAAAAGCGTGTCAAGACCGACTCCCGCCGCCTCCAAACACTCTCATCCCCCTGACCTGCAAGTCCCGCCGATCGCGGGCGGGTCTGTCTCGTCGAGCGTGATCCGCGGAAGAAATCGCCTCGGCTCGCGACGCCTCCGGCGGCAGTTCCCGGTGCCTTCTGACGCGAGTTCCTTTCCCGCCGCCTCCCGATCCAGACTCGGTTCAACAGCCACTGGGCCGGGCACCGGCGTATACTGAGGGGAACCGGCGAGTCTGGACATCCCGCACGAGGCAGCCATGGAATTCAACCGGATCACCGCGGACCCTCGCCAGCTTGGCGGTGTGCCCTGTATTCGGCGTCTTAGGATTCCCGTCGCAACCGTGGTCGGCATGGTCGCCGAAGGCATGACGACCAATGAGATCCTGAGAGCGTATCCCGATCTCGTTGACGACGACGTCCGGGAGGCGTTGCGGTTTGCCGCCGCCGCGGTCCGTGAGCGCGAACTGCCTCTGGCGTCGACGTTGTGAAGTTCCTCATCGACAACGCCGTCTCCCCTGTGGTCGCCGCCTCACTGCAGGCGGCTGGTCACGATGCTGTGCACGTGCCCGATCGTGATCTGCAGGGCGCTGACGACGAAACGCTGTTTGCGCTCGCCGCGGTCGAAGCGAGAACGGTGGTCTCGGCCGACACCGACTTCGGTGCGCTGCTGGCGCTTCGCAAGGAATCTGGTCCGTCGGTAGTCCTGTTTCGCCGCGGCACGCCTCGGCGCCCCGAGGCGCAGGCCGGGCTCCTGATCGAGAATCTACCGGCGATCGAATCTGAACTGCAGCGTGGTGCTATCGTGGCCTTCTACGAGGGCCGCATTCGAATCCGCCGGCTCCCCATCGGTTCGGACTAGAGATTGCTGCCGCGCGCCGGCGCCACAGGTATCGCGGCTGTGGCCGGCCCACGCTCTCGAAGGCACCGGGGACACGGCGGTCTTGGCGCACGTGCACCCAGCTGGGCTGCGTTTGTCGGCACGAGTCGCACATCGCAAGCCCGACGTCATTTCAGGTCACACCTCAGACTACGTTTCCAGCGCCGTTTGTCGGTCCTGTCTCCGAGGACGGCGTCAGCCCATCGCGGCGACTCTCTCCCGAAGATCCGATCTGAAGATCCAGTCGTCAGGCGGAGCGCTCGGCAGTTCGGCCGCGCTCACACCTGGAGGGAGCAGTCGGTCGATGTCCGTCGAGCCCGCAATAGCGTCAATGTGGGCGAGACCGATGTCCGTCAGTGCAACTGCACACGTGTACGGCTCAATCTCGACACCTACGATTCTGGTCACGCCCATGGCCTCTCGATCGCCGACATCCCCGGATGGAGGCGCCGCTCGGAAAGTAGACCAGTACGCCGCTCGGAAAGTGATCCAGTCTGAGGGCGGTTCATTCTACGTTCTTCCCGTCTGAAAGAGAACGGATCGGCTTGTGGGAATGTGG
>JAHECP010000047.1:27500-33750 GCA_024641665.1 Acidobacteriota bacterium | reverse complement strand
GGCCGGGGCTGGCGCCGCCACCGGGGTCGTTGCGCCGAGGTCCTCGAAGTCGAACGTCGAGATCGTCTGGGGCCGCCCGTCCTCGGTGACGGTGAAGTCGTCGCGCGTGAGGCCGCGGACAATCTGCCCGTTCCGATCCCGGACGACAACGTTCACGAGCACGAGCTCGACGCCGGTCTTGAACCGCGGCAGGACCGTCCCGGCCGGCCGCGCGGCCTGCTGCGGCGCCGCCGACGGCGCGGCGACGATCAGGGCCGCCAGCAGCCCCAGGGATCCTGCGAGTCGGCCGCGCACACCCACCTCCTAGAACCTGAACCGCGTGACGATCTGGACGCTGCGCATCGGGCGCGCCGCGATGACCCGCCCGAACGTCGGCGAGTTGACCACCGTGTCGATGACCGAGAACTGCGGCAAGTTGAACACGTTGGTCGCCTGCACGCGGAGGCTCAGCGCGCGGCCGCTCGCGTCGAGCACGATGTCCTTGCCGAGCGACATGTCCACGTCGGTCGTCCCCGGTCCCCGGATCGTGTTGCGCCCGGCGTTGCCGAAGGTGCCGGGTGCCGGCACCGAGAACGCCGCCGTGTCGAAGTACTCCTGCACGGTCGGATCTGCGATCGGGATGGGCGCGCCCGAGTAGTCCGCGCGCAGCGTGCCGTTGGTGCCGCCGCCGACGTCGGTCACGGCCCCGAGCACCCGCGCCGTGAACGGGAGCCCCGAGGCGAGCGTCACGTTGGCCGTCCACTGCCACCCGCCGAGAAGCTTCGCCGCCCAGCCGTCGTTGTTCAGCCAGCGCTGCTCGGGGCCGAACGGCAGCTCGAAGACGACGTCGCCCGCGAAGCGTTGCGGCTGGTCGAAGCTCGACAGCCCCCATTCCGCCGCGAGATTCCGGTCGTTCTGCGCCACCACCGCCGCCCCGCCGCCGACCGACGACGCGTCGTCCATCGACTTCGACCAGGTGTAGGTGACGCCGCCGCCGAGGCCGTGCGTCAGGCGCTTGCGCAGGCGCAGCGTCAGCGCGTGCATGACCGACCGCCCGCCGGACGTCTCCCAGACAAACGGCGGGACGCTCGCGACGAGCAGCCCGTCCGGCCCGCGGTTGGGCGCGCGCAGCAGATCGAGGCTGGATCCCCGCGTGCCCGTGTACCCGATCGTCGCGAACACCGTGCGCCCGATCGTCCGCTGGATGTCGAGGTTCCAGATCTGGACGTACCCCAGCCGATAGGACGGATCGATCCCGTACGTGTTGGTCGTCGTCTCGCTCGTGATGCTGGCGAACGGGTCCGACAGGGCGAGCGGCGCCGCCGCCGTGCCCAGGCTGGTCGCCGAGGTCGCGAACGGCGGCTGGGCCGCCAGCTGCTGCGCGATCGAGGCGTACACACCGGCGTTGTAGTTGATGCCGTACCCCCCGCGCACGATCGTGTCCGGCCGCACCCGCCAGGCCAGACCCACGCGCGGCGCGAAGTTGTTGCGATCGGGCTTCACCAGCGAGTCGGGCAGGACGCCCGCGTACGGCCCGATCCCGCCCGCCGTCACCGGCACCGCCGCCGTGAACCCCGGCGCCCCGTCGAGCGTGACCAGACGATTGCCGGCCTCGGTGTAGGGCGAGACATACTCGTAACGAAGGCCGTAGTTCAGCGTGAGCGCGCCGGTGATCCGCCAGTCGTCCTGCAGGAACGCCGCCCACGACCGTCCGCGGAACCGCTCGAGGCCCGGCCCGTACTGGATCGACGCCTGCTGCGGCAGGCCGAGCAGGAAGTCGGCGAAGTCGAGGCCGCTCCCCGCGATCGAGCGACTCGCGAGCGGGCCCGCCGTGTAGAGGCCGGTGAAGACGAAGCTGCCCATCGCGTTGGCGTCGGCGCGCGTGTCGGTCCGCAGCGCCTCGAAGTTGCCGCCCCATCGGATGGCGTGCCGGCCCAGGGTCTTGACCATCATGTCCGAGAGCTCGAAGGTCTGGTCGGTGCGCCGCGACGGGCTCGGGTCCCGCAGGCCGGTCACGCTCGACAGCGAGATCGTCGGCGCGCCCCAGTCGAACGGGTCGGTCGCGACGCCCGCGATCCCCGCCCCGCCCGCCACGTCCTGGCTGTACGCGAACTGGTTCGACGAGGACACCGCCCGCCGGCTGAAGTGCACCTGCAGACGGTTGACGATGCCGTGCGCGGTGAAGGAGTACGCAACCGGCACGTCCCAGGCCTTCACGAGGCTGCTGCCCCCCAGCCCAGGAAACAGGTTCGGCTGCACCGACGACGACCGGCTGAAATGCACGCCGACCGACAGGCTGTGGCCGCCCCCGGGACCGCCGAAGCCGCCGCCGCGCCCGCCGAACCCACCCCTGAACCCTCCGCGCCGCGCCGGCGTGCCACCAAACGATCGGATCAGGCGGAAGTTCACGTCGTCCTGGTGCACCGTCGAGGTCGTGACGTAGTGGTAGTTCTGCCGATCGCCGGGCTGGTTCGGCTGCGGATAGAGCGCGAGCAGCGCCAGCGCCGACGGGTCGAGGCGCGAGGCCGGAATCTGGTTGTTCGGGAACGGCTGGCCGGTGGCCGGGTCGTACACCGGCGCCGACAGGGCGGACAGATCGCCGGCGCGCATGGCCGCGGTCGGCACCGTCGAGTAGGCATCGTACTGGCTGGTCGAGTGGTTGCCGGTGTAGTTCAGGAAGAAGGTCGTCTTCTGGCCGTCGACGAGCTTCGGCACGCTGAAGGGCCCGCCCATCGTGAGACCGAAGCGCTGCCGCAGGTAGCCGGCCTTGTTCGACGGCTGGCCGTTCAGTGAGTACGGCTGCGCGTCGAGCGCCGATCCGCCGAGCGTGTCGAACGCCATCAGCCGCAGTCGGTTCCCCTCGCGCAGGCGCCCACCGAACCCGCCGCGCCCAAACCCTCCGCCGCCGAACCCGCCGGGTCCGAATCCGCCGAAATCGCCAGCGGCGATGGCGCGCGCCAGCGGCCCCTGGCCGTCCGCCCCGGCGCCGAACCCGCCCTCGCCAGGGAGCCCGCGCGTCTCGCGCCCCGCGCCGAAGAGCAGGAAGTTGTCGAGCTGACCGGCGGTGCCGACGCTCGTCACCGACTCGGTGGGCGCGTCGGGTGAGAAGCCCGGCGGCAACAGGAGCCTGGCGGCCTCGTCGGAAGACGTGTCCTCTGCGGCGCCCGCCTGGTCGAGCCCGGCGGGAGAGGCCGGCGCCGCGGCGCCCGCTCCCCGGACGCGCACGGGAGGGTTGGGCCTGGGCGGAGGGGCCGACGCGCCCGACGGCGTCTTCGGCGTTGAAGACGGGGCGGCCGGCGCGGCGCGTGACTGCAGCGTCAGGGCGATATCGAGCGTCACCCGGCAGGACGCGGCTTCGACGCGCACGGCGCGCTCGGCCGGCGTGAAGCCCGTCAGGTCGAGCCGCACGACGTACGATCCCGGCCCCGGAAGCGCGACCCGGTAGCTCCCGTCAGGACCCGTGGACGTGGCCCGGATCACCTGGCCGCCGGCCGCGACCGTGACCGCGACCCCCGGCAACGGAAACGTGCCGGCACCGACCCGGCCCTGCACGCCGCACGGCGGCGCGGGAACGGCCTGGGCGCGGAGCACGCCGGGCCACGCGGCGGTCAAGAGGAGCGCGGCCGCCACCAGGCGGGAGGTCCGTACGAGGCACCGAGGCATACGGAGTCCTTTTCGAGCGGCCGCCGATGCTCCTGGCCGGCGTCGGGCCGGCGGCGGGCCGACTCCTTCAGGGGGGCGTTGCTGAGTTGGACCCGCGAGTCGGGCCGCCTATTCCGCGGCGGGCGGCGGATCCGACGCGCCGACAGGCCTTCGGCAGCGTCCGCGATCCTGGTATGCTGCACCGATGCCGGCCTCCACACGCGCCGGCTCAGGAGAGATCACTCATGACACGCTCGCTCGTCGTGGCCAGCCTCGTCGCCGGGACCTTCGCCTCTGCCGCCCTGCTCGCCCAGGCGCCCCCTCGGCGGGACGGGAACTGGCAGATCACCATGGAGATGGAGATGCCCGGCATGCCGATGAAGATGGCGCCGCACACCATCACCCAATGCATCACGCCGGAGCAGGCCGAGAATCCCAACACGGCGGTACCCTCCGGTTCGCCCGACAAGAACAACGACTGCAAGGTGAGCGACTACAAGCTCGAGGGCAACAAGGTCACGTGGACGCTGGCGTGCACCACGCCGCAGGCCGTCACCGGGACCGGCGAGATCGTCTACTCGGGCGACACCTACGACGGCTGGATGAAGATGAAGATGCAGGCCGGCGAGATGACGATGAAGTACAAGGGCAAGCGGCTGGGCGACTGCGTGAAGTAGGCCCTATGGACTTCTTCATCGAGCGCGATCCGTCCGGGCGACTGCTTTGCGAGCTGGTCGACGAGGCGTCGGCGGCGACGGTCACGGCGGCGAACGTGCCCGGCGCGGCCAACGGGCTTCGCGCGGCGGTCGCCGACGCGCGAGCGGGCGGCCTCGGCGAGTGCCTGTGGCTGGAGCCGGGCGGCGAGTACCGGTGGATGTTCCGGCGCGACGGCGACCGGCTGACCGTGGCGGTCATGTGGAGCGCCGGGACGCTCACCGGCTGGCAGCACGTGTTCCGGAGCGAATGCGGGTTCGCCTGGTTCGCCGGCCGCGCCCGCGCCGAGCTCGACCGGCTCGGTCTCCCCAGCGCCACCACCTAGCCGCCCCCTGACTCGCCGCCGGCCGGGGTGACGCGGACCGCGTACAAAGGAAAAGCCCGGGACCTGACGGTCCCGGGCTTTCGACTCATAATCCCGGCAGTGACCTACTCTCCCACGCAGTCGCCCACGCAGTACCATCGGCGGTAGAGGGCTTAACTTCCGTGTTCGGAATGGGAACGGGTGTGACCCCTCTCCTATGACCACCGGGAAACTCGTCTGTCAAAGAACGAACCGGGAGCCCCGCACATGCGGCGAGGGCCGGTGCCCGCGGGCCCCGAGGGGCCGCTTGGGCAAGCTGGATGACAACTGAATATCCTGCAAACGGTAGTTTCACGACCGCTTGTCTCGCCGTAGCTGGCCGAGCCAGCGAAGGCGGACACACACGGGTGTGCAGAGGTTTATGGTCAAGCCGCACGGCTGATTAGTATCGGTCAGCTAAACGTGTCGCCACGCTTACACACCCGACCTATCGACCTGGTCGTCTGCCAGGAGCCTTTAGAGGTCTTGCGACCTGGGAGATCTCATCTTGGGGAATGTTTCACGCTTAGATGCCTTCAGCGTTTCTCATGACCGGACGTAGCTACCCAGCGCTGCCGCTGGCGCGACAACTGGTACACTAGAGGTCCGTCCAACCCGGTCCTCTCGTACTAAGGTCAGCCCCCCGCAAATCTCCTCCGCCCATGGTAGATAGGGACCGAACTGTCTCGCGACGTTCTAAACCCAGCTCACGTACCGCTTTAATCGGCGAACAGCCGAACCCTTGGAACCTGCTACAGCTCCAGGATGCGATGAGCCGACATCGAGGTGCCAAACCTGAGCGTCGATGTGAACTCTTGGCTCAGATCAGCCTGTTATCCCCGGCGTACCTTTTATCCGTTGAGCGATGGCCCTTCCACGCGGAACCACCGGATCACTAAGACCTGGTTTCCCACCTGCTCGACTTGTAGGTCTCGCAGTCAAGCTCGCTTCTGCCTTTGCACTCTGCGGCTGATTTCCAAACAGCCTGAGCGAACCTTCGCGCGCCTCCGTTACAATTTAGGAGGCGACCGCCCCAGTCAAACTACCCGCCTAGCAGTGTCCCTGACCTGGATAACAGGTCGAGGTTAGAACGCCGGAGCGCTAAGGGTGGTATCTCACCGTTGACTCCCCGGACCCCAAGAGGCCCGGTTCACCGTCTCCCACCTATCCTGCGCATAACGCGCCAGCATTCACTACTAAGTTGTAGTAAAGGTGCACGGGGTCTTTCCGTCTAACCACGGGTAACCGGCGTCTTCACCGGTACCACAAATTCGCAGTGCCCCTCGTTGAGACAGCGCCCAGATCGTTACGCCATTCGTGCAGGTCGGAACTTACCCGACAAGGAATTTCGCTACCTTAGGACCGTTATAGTTACGGCCGCCGTTTACCGGGGCTTCAGCTCGGAGCTTCGCCTTGCGGCTGACCCCTCCCTTTAACCTTCCGGCACCGGGCAGGCGTCAGGCCCTATACGTCGTGTTCGACTTAGCAGAGCCCTGTGTTTTTAGTAAACAGTCGCCTGGGCCTCTTCACTGCAACTCCTACCCGCTTCGCCGGGCGAACCGGCTGACGGGC
>JAHECP010000047.1:0-22500 GCA_024641665.1 Acidobacteriota bacterium | reverse complement strand
ATCCCCGCCTCGAGCTCCGACGCGTCGATCTCGATCGACGGCACGTCCTCGTACGCCATCAGCAGCGCCTCGATCGGCGCGTCGGCCACGCCCTGCCCGAACAGCACCTCCGAGGCGCGCTCGGCGCGCGCGAGCGCCTCGTCGCCGTGCATCAGGCGTGTCACCTCGCGCGCGAGCACGCGCTGGGCCTCGCGCCGCTCGGGGGCCACGGCCACGACCGCCTCGAGCTCGCGAATGGCCGCCTGGTCGAGGAACGTGAAGAACTTGAGGTACTTCACCACGTCGCGGTCGTCGGTGTTCAGCCAGAACTGGTAGAAGCGGAAGGGCGAGGTCCGCTCCCCGTCCAGCCACACCGTGCCCGCCTCGGTCTTCCCGAACTTCGCGCCCGACGCCGTCGTCATGAGCGGCATCACCAGGCCGTGCGCCTTCTTCCCGCGCACCTTGCGGATCAGATCGATACCGGCCGTGATGTTGCCCCACTGATCGCTGCCGCCCAGCTGCAGCGTGCAGCCGTGACGGTCGAAGAGCTCCAGGAAGTCACAGGCCTGCAGCAGCAGGTAGCTGAACTCCGTGAAGGAGATGCCCTCCTCGGTCTCGAGCCGCCGGTTCACGGACTCCTTCTGCAGCATGTAGTTCACGGTGAAGTACTTGCCCGTGTCGCGCAGGAAGCCGAGGAGATCGAGCTTCGCCAGCCAGTCGGCGTTGTTCACGATGCGCGCCGGATTGGCCGACGCCTCGAAGTCGAGAAAGCGCCCCAGCTGAGGCCGGATCCCCTCCAGGTTGCGCTCGATCTCCTCGAGCGACAGCAGCGCGCGCTCCTGCGCCTTGCCGCTCGGATCGCCGATCATGCCGGTGCCGCCGCCCGCAATCGCGATCGGCACATGGCCGAACCGCTGCAGCCGCGCGAGCGCCATGAGCGGCAGCAGCGACCCGATGTGCAGGCTCGACGCGGTGGGATCGAAGCCGATGTACGCGGTGACCGCCTCGCGCGCGAGCACCTCGGACAACCCCTCGGTCGCGTCGTAGACGATTCCCCGCCACTGGAACTCTTCGTAGACGTTCATAGGCACCGTGTCAGCCCCTCACTATAGCGCGGAAGCCGGCGCCGCCTCGGGAGGGCCGTGGCGCGATCTTACCCGGCTCCGGACCGGCCCTGCTACTATGATGCAATGTCGTGGCAGGGCTTCGGATCCACGATGACCCGCCGCGCCGCGCTCAAAGGGCTCACGGCGGTCGCGGTCGGCACCGTCACCGGCGTCGGCGCCTACGGCTACTTCCACGAGCGCCTCGCCCTCGGCGTCACGCACGCGACGCTCCCGGTGTCGGGCCTGCCCGACGCGCTCGACGGGCTGCGCCTCGGCCTGCTGACCGACCTCCACCGCAGCCGCGACGTCTCCCACGACTTCGCCGCGGCGGCCGTCCGGCTCCTGCTCGACGAGCGGCCGGACCTGATCGTGCTCGGCGGCGACTACGTCACCTGGGGCGACCGCCGGTTCGTCGAGCCGGCCGCCGAGGCGCTCGCCCCGCTCACCGCGCCCTTCGGCGTCTTCGCCATCCTCGGCAACCACGACGACGACCATGACATGCCGGTCGCGCTCGCGAAGCGCGGCATCGAGGTGCTCAGGGACGCGCGCACGCGCGTCGCCGTGCGCGGCGAGGCCCTGCAGCTCGCCGGCATCCGGTTCTGGACGCGCCGCGTCGATGATCTCGCCCGCGTGCTCGGCGCCGACGCCACCACGACCGTGCTCCTCGCGCACGACCCGCGCCGGCTGAAGGAGGCCGCCGAGCTGGACGTGCCGCTCGTCCTGAGCGGCCACACCCACGGCGGCCAGATCGTCATCCCCGGCCTCGGCGTGCCCGGCGGCCGCAAGTTCCCCGTCCTCGCCGGATCCGCCCGCCGCGACAACACGACCCTCTTCGTCAGCCGTGGCGTGGGCACGGTCTACCTCCCCGTACGCTTCAACTGCCCGCCCGAGGTCGCCGTCCTCACGCTGAAGAAGCTGGGCCACGTCTGACGAAAAGGGGACGGGCGCTACCGCAGGAAGCGGCGGCCGTCGAGGTGCCAGCCGCCGTCCAGCACGAGGCGGATGGCTTCGGGATAGAGCTTGTGCTCCTCGACGAGAATGCGGGCCGCCAGCGTCTCGGGCGTGTCGTCGTCGGCGACCGGCACGGGTCGCTGGAGGACGATCGGTCCGGCGTCGAGGTCGGCCGTGACCAGGTGCACCGTCGCGCCGCTCACCTTCACGCCGTGCGCCCAGGCCTGCACCTGCGCATCGAGGCCCGGAAACGACGGCAGCAGCGACGGGTGGATGTTGAGGATGCCGTTCGGGAAGGCGCTGACGAACGCCGGGCTCAGGAGGCGCATGAAGCCGGCCAGGCAGACCAGGCCGACGTGACGCGCCTTGAGCTCGGCCACCAGCGCCCGGTCGTAATCCTCGCGCGACGGGTACCGCGCCTTGTCGCGGTGATCGAGGACCAGGGTCTCGACGCCCGCCGCGCGCGCGTGCGCGAGCCCCGCCGCGTCGGCACGGTTGGAGATGACCACCGCGATGCGCGCGTCGAGGCGCCCGGCGGCAATCGCGTCGATGATCGCCCGGAGGTTGCTGCCGCGGCCGGAGATGAGGACGCCGAGGGTGCGGTTCATGGCTCAGGACCGGGGGCGGCCCGGCGGTCACACGTACTGTACCACCCGATCGCCGTCGACGATCTCGCCCATCGCCACGGCGTCCGGCTCGCCCGAGGCGGCCAGGCGCCCGAGCACGCGATCCACGTCGGCCGGCGCCACGACCAGGATCAGGCCGATGCCCATGTTGAACGTGCGGAACATGTCGGCGTCGGGCACCTCGCCGTGGGCCTGCAGGTACTCGAAGATCGGCGACGGCCGCCACGTCGAGCGATCCACCCGGGCCGCGGTGCCCTCGGGAAGCACGCGCGGCAGGTTCTCGGTGATGCCGCCGCCGGTGATGTGCGCCATCCCCTTGATCGCGCGCTCGCCGAGCAGGGGCCGGACGAGCGGCAGGTACGCGCGGTGGACGCGCAGCAGCTCGTCGCCCAGGAACCGGCCGACCTCGGCCAGGTAGACGTCCGGCGACAGGCCGAGCTCGTCGAACACGATGCGGCGCGCCAGGGAGTACCCGTTGGTGTGCAGGCCCGAGGACGGCAGGCCGACGAGCCGGTCGCCCGGCCGGATCCCGCGACCGTCCACGAGGTGCGCCCGGTCCACGACGCCGACGATGAACCCGGCGAGATCGTACTCGCCGTCGGCGTAGAAGCCCGGCATCTCGGCGGTCTCGCCGCCGACGAGCGCGCAGCCGTTCTCGCGGCAGGCGCCCGCCAGGCCCTCGACGACCTGCACCGCCACGTCCGGCGCGAGCCGGCCGGTCGCCAGGTAGTCGAGGAAGAACAGCGGCTCGGCGCCCTGCACGAGGATGTCGTTCACGCAGTGGTTCACCAGGTCGGCGCCAATCGTGTCGTGCCGCCCCGTGACGAACGCGACGCGCAGCTTCGTGCCGACGCCGTCGGCGCTCGAGACGAGCACCGGCTCGTCGTACCGCGACGAGTCGAACCGGAACAGGCCGCCGAACGACCCGAGGTCCGACAGCACGCCCGGCGTGAACGTGCTCCGAGCCAGGCGCGCGATGCGCCGGACGACCTCGTTGCCCGCGTCGATGTCGACGCCCGACTGCTTGTAGTCCATGGTGATCGCTCTCGGCCCAGGGCTCACGGCTCGGGTCGATTCTAGAACTCCAGCCTCTGGATCAGCGCCTCGGTCACCTGTCGCGTCATCGACCCCTCCGGGGCCTGCCAGTACGCCCGGCGCACGGTGGCGTAGAACCGCTCCTCCTCGTAGTCCTCTTCCAGCATGTCGAAGGCGTCGCGCAGGAGCAGCACCGCGCCGTCGAGATCCGCGCGCGGCTCGAGCACCTTCAGGACGAGCGGCGTGTTGCGGATCGCGATCGTGCCGGCGGCCAGCGCGATCGGCGCGCGCGCCGGGTCGCGCGCGGGCACGCCGAGATCGAAGAGCGTCGACGCCACGTCGGGGTGGTCCGCCACGGCGATCTCCCCGAGGGCGTGCGCGGAGGCGCGCACGAGCTCCTGGTACCCTGGATGCTCGATGCCGAACCGCAGGGTGCGCACCACGAAATCGACGTGCGAACCGCAGTTCACGCCGAGCAGGCAGATGGCGGCCGCCACCTCGGGCTGCTCGGCCTCCGACACCTCGCGCTGCAGCCCGGCCAGCGTGGCGAGCGAGCGCCGATCACCGATCCGGCCGAGCGCCAGCGCGGCGACGGTGCGGAGCGGACCGTCGAGCCGCGCCACGCGATCGACGGCGTCCACGGCCCAGGCCGCCTTGTCGTCGCCGAGGGCCTCGATCACGGCCGAGCGGAAGAAGTCCCGGCCGCGTTCCACGAGCGGCAGGAGCGCCGCCCGCGCCGCCGGTTCGTTCCCGTACGCCGCCAGCGCGCGCGTCAGGGCGGGGCGCACGAACTCCGACGTCTCCTTGTCGAGGGCAGCGACGAGCAGCGGCACGATCGTGCGGTCGGGATGGTGCTCGAAGTAGGCGTACGCGACCGCGCGCAGCCGGTCGTTCCGGTCGCCGAGCGAGGCCTCCATCACGTCGCGCGCGCGGGGGTCGTTGAAGCCCGACAGCAGCACGAGCGCCCGGTAGCGCACGTATCCGTCCACGTGGCTGGTGGCGGCGTCGATGAGCGCCCGCACGGCCATGGCCGCCGGCGCGCGCCGCACGGTGCGGCCGGCCGTCATCCGGGTGTGATAGTCGAGGCGCCCGAGGTCGTCGATGGCCGCGCCGAGCTCGGCCGGCGTCACTGCGCCCTGCGGCGCCGAGGATGCCCGCGCGTCCGCGGCAGGCGGCGGCCCCGCCGCCGCGAGCACGAGCGCCACCGAGCAGACCCGGGCGGGCCAGACGCTCATTCGTACAGCTTGAGCGCGAGCTGCAGATAGGCCTGCTCGTCGCGCGGGAACACCACGGGGTACTCCCCCGTGTAGCAGGACGTGCAGTAGGAGCCTCGGCGCTCCCCGACCGTGCTCAGCAGGCCGTCGAGGCTCAAGTACGCCAGCGAGTCGGCGTCGAGGTAGGTGCGGATCTCCTCGAGCGAGTGCGTCGCCGCGATGAGCTCGGACCGCCGCGGCGTGTCGACCCCGTAGAAGCACGGCGACACGGTCGGCGGGCAGCTGATGCGCATGTGGACCTCGCGCGCCCCGGCGGCCTTCACCATGCGCACCAGCTTCCGGCTCGTCGTGCCGCGGACGATCGAGTCGTCCACCAGGACGACGCGCTTGCCCTCGAGAATGCTGCGGACCGGGTTGAGCTTCACGCGCACGCCGAAGTGGCGGATCGACTGTCGCGGCTCGATGAACGTCCGGCCGACGTAGTGGTTGCGGATGAGGCCCATGTTGAACGGGATCCCCGACTCCTCGGCGTAGCCGAGCGCCGCGCAGACGCCCGAGTCGGGGACCGGGACGACCACGTCCGCCTCGACGGCCGACTCGCGCGCGAGCACGCGCCCCAGGGCGGTGCGCACCTCGTTGACGCTCTCACCGAAGACGAGACTGTCGGGCCGCGCGAAGTACACGTGCTCGAAGATGCAGTGTGACAGGCGCGCCGGCGGGAACGGCCGGATCGACCGGGTCCCGCCGGGCCCGGCAATCAGCACCTCGCCCGGCTCGACGTCGCGCTCGTAGGTCGCGCCGATCAGGTCGAGCGCGCAGGTCTCCGAACAGAAGATGGAGGCATCGCCCAGACGGCCGACGACGAGGGGCCGAAAGCCGTGCGGGTCGCGCACGGCAATCACGCTGTCCTTGGTGAGCAGGATGAACGAGAAGGCGCCCTGCACCTGGGACACGGCCTCGACGAGCGCCGCCTCGCGCGTCGCCGCGCGCGAACGCGCGTAGAGGTGCAGCAGGACCTCCGTGTCGCTGGTCGTCTGGAAGATCGACCCCCGCGCCACCAGGGCGTCGCGCAGCTCCTGCGCGTTGACGAGGTTGCCGTTGTGGCAGATGGCGATCTGGCCGTGCGCGCAGTCGATCAGGAGCGGCTGCGCGTTGGCCAGGCCCGAATCGCCCGCCGTGGAGTAGCGCACGTGCCCGATGGTCGCCCGCCCGGGCAGCGCCGCGAGCTGGCTCTCGTCGAAGACGTCGGCCACGTGGCCCATCGCCCGCGTCAGCTTCAGCCGCGTGCCGTCGCTCGAGGCGATCCCCACGCTCTCCTGGCCGCGGTGCTGCAGGGCGTAGAGCCCGAGGTAGGTCAGGTTGGCCGCCTCGGGATGATCGAAGATCCCGAAAATCCCGCACTCGTCCTTGAATTTATCGAACATGCCTCAATCCCGCGTGGGGCTCCGCCCCACACCCCGGCTCGGTCGCTCGCGGGGGCCCCGATGCCCCGCGCCGCTCCCTCGCGGGCCGCGCCGTGCGCGGCCTGCCGTGCTTGCTTTCAGAATGTGACCGTTTCGTACACATGACGGGGATGCAAGCACGGCCAGCGGCGCCGCGCTCACGCGGCCCGTCCCGCGAAGAAGCGATCCAGCCCCGTGGCCCAGCGCCGCTCGGCCTCGGCGAGCGCGCAGTCGATCGCGACCACGCCGTCCACCGCCATGATCAGGTGCGCGCCACCCGTTTCGCCGATCGCACGTGCCGGCACGCCGGCCGCGGCCGCGCAGGCGAGCGTGGCCTCGAGCTGCGCCGGGTCGACCGACACGATCACCCGCGATGCCGACTCGCCGAAGAGCGTCGCCGCCGCCAGGTCGTAGGGCGCCTCGAGGCTGGCGCCGGCGACGTCCACCACGGCCCCGACGCCGCCCGAATCGAACGCGCACTCCGCGAGGGCCACCGCGAACCCGCCGTCCGAGCAGTCGTGCGCCGACTGGATCAACCCGTCGGCCGCCAGCGCCGCCACGAGGCCCTGGAGCGCGCGCGCGCGCGCGAGGTCCAGGCGCGGCGGCCGGCCGCGGACCAGCCCCTGCACGGTCTTCAGGTACTCGCTGCCGCCCAGCTCGCCGAAGTTCTCGCCGAGCAGCACGATGGCGGAGCCGGCGGCGCGGAAGACGCGGCCGAGCGCGCGCTCCGCGTGCTCGATGAGCCCGACCACGCCGAGCACGGGCGTCGGGTCGATCGGCCGGCCGTCGGTCTCGTTGTACAAGCTGACGTTGCCGCCCGTGATCGGGATCCCGAGCGCCGTGCACGCCGCCGTGATGCCGTCCACGGCGCGCGCGAACTGCCACATGATCTCGGGCCGCTCGGGATTGCCGAAGTTCAGGCAGTTGGTCGCGCCGATCGGCACCGCGCCCGCGCACGCGACGTTGCGCGCCGCCTCGGCCACGGCCAGCATGGCGCCGCGCTCCGGGTCGAGATAGCCGTAGCGGCCGTTGCCGTCCACCGACACCGCCAGCGCGCGCGTGGTGCCCTTCACGCGCACGACCCCCGCGCCCATGCCCGCCAGCACGATCGTGTTGGTGCGGACCATGTGGTCGTACTGGCGGTAGATCCACCGCTTGCTGGCAATGGCGGGGGTCTCGAGGAGCGCGAGGAACGCCGCCTCGGGCGGGCGGGCGTCGGTCAGCATGGCCGGCTCGAGCGCCTGGACCTCCCTCAGGTAGGCCGGCTCCTGCATGGGCCGCTCGTACACGGGCGCCTCGTCGACCAGCGCGGCGGTCGGCGCCACGGCCACGTCCTCGCCCTGGTCCTTCACGCGCAACAGGCCGCCACCCGTCACGACGCCGATCTTCACGGCGTGCAGGTCCCACTTCTCGAAGATCCGCGCGACCTCGGCCTCGCGGCCCGCCTTGACGACGAGCAGCATGCGCTCCTGCGACTCGGACAGCATGATCTCGTAGGGCGTCATGCCGGACTCGCGCTGCGGCACGAGCGCCACGTCGATCTCCATGCCGGCGCCGCCCCGCGCCGCCATCTCGCTCGTCGAGCAGGTCAGGCCGGCGGCGCCCATGTCCTGCACGCCGACGAGCGCGTCGGTCTTCATCAGCTCGAGGCAGGCCTCGAGCAGCAGCTTCTCCATGAACGGATCGCCCACCTGCACCGCCGGTCGCTTCTCGGCCGACCGCTCGTCGAACTCCGCCGACGCCATCGTCGCGCCATGGATGCCGTCGCGGCCCGTGCCGGCGCCGACGTAGTAGACCGGGTTTCCCTCGCCCGCCGCGCGCCCCTTCACGAGCGCGTCGCGCCGGGCGATGCCGAGGCACAGCACGTTCACGAGCGGGTTGCCGGCGTAGCCCGGCTCGAAGGCGACCTCTCCGCCAATCGTCGGGATGCCGATGCTGTTGCCGTAGCCGCCGATGCCGGCGACGACGCCCTCGAGAATCCGCCGCGTGAGCGGGCGGTCGAGCGGCCCGAAGCGCAGCGAGTTGAGCAGAGCCACCGGCCGCGCCCCCATGGTGAAGATGTCGCGGATGATGCCGCCGACGCCGGTGGCCGCGCCCTGGTAGGGCTCGATGAACGAGGGGTGGTTGTGCGACTCGATCTTGAAGACCGCCGCCAGGCCGTCGCCGATGTCCACGGCGCCCGCGTTCTCGCCCGGGCCCTGGAGCACGCGCGGTCCCCGCGTCGGCAGGCGCCGCAGGTGCACCTTCGAGCTCTTGTAGCTGCAGTGCTCCGACCACATCACCGAGAAGATGCCGAGCTCGGTCTCGTTCGGCGCGCGGCCGAGCGTCCGGACGATGCGGTCGTACTCGTCCCGGGTGAGGCCGTGACGTTCGAGGAGGGCGAGATCGATCATCGCGTCACTCGTGGAGGAACTTCAGCCCGACGATGGCGTCGGCGATGCCCGCCAGAACGAGCACGCCGGCCACCGGCCCGCGCGCGCCCGGCTGGAGGGTCAGCCAGCCCGTGCCGATCGCGACGGCGAGCGCGGCCATCACCAGCGCCGCCGCGAGGAGCACCCGACCGACGAGCGTCCGCGGGTTTGGAGGCGAGATCATGGCGGTCCTCACGCCTCCCGCGCGACCGCCCGCAGGGCGCCTTTGCCCGCGAGCGACGCGACCACCGACCGGAACACGACGAGGCCGTCGGCGCTGCCGAGCGCGGCCTCGCAGGCCCGCTCGGGATGCGGCATCAGGCCGACGACGTTCCGGGCCTCATTGCAGATGCCGGCGATGTTGTTCAACGAGCCGTTGGGGTTGCCCGCATCGCTGACGCGCCCGTCCGGCCCGGCGTAACGGAAGATCACGCGCCCCTCGGCTTCGAGCGCGGCGAGCACCGCCGGCGCCGCGTAGTAGTTGCCGTCGCCGTGGGCGATGGGCAGCCGGAGCACCTGGCCTTCGGAGCACAGGGCGGTGAAGGGCGTGTCGGTGCGCTCGACCCTGAGGTGCACGTGCTCGCACAGGAACTTGAGGCCGCGGTTGCGGAGCATGGCGCCCGGCAGCATCCCGGCCTCCAGCAGGATCTGGAAGCCGTTGCAGATGCCGATGACGGGGCCACCCGCGGCGGCGAACGCGGCGACCGACGCCATCACCGGCGAGAAGCGCGCGATGGCGCCGGTGCGCAGGTAGTCGCCGTGCGAGAACCCGCCGGGCAGGATCACCACGTCGGCGCCGGCCAGGTCGGTGTCCTTGTGCCAGACGAACGCCGCCTCGGCGCCGAGGACGTGCTTCACGGCGTGGTAGGCGTCGTGGTCGCAGTTCGATCCGGGAAAGACGACAACGGCGAATCGCATGACCACCTCGCGGGCGACGCCCCGCGTCGCCCCTACACCTCGCCGACCTCGATCCGGTAGCTCTCGATGACCGGGTTGGCGAGCAGCTTGTCGGCCACCTCGGCGGCCAGCGCCCGCGCCTCGCCGGGGGTGCCGGCCCGGACGTCGAGCTCGAAGTACTTCCCCTGACGAACGCCCTCGACGGCGTCGTAGCCGAGCGTGTGCAGCGCCTCGGCCACAGTGCGTCCCTGGGGATCGAAGACCGACGGCTTGAGCGTGACGAATACGCGTGCTTTCACGGCGAATCCTGTCGCTTGACGGGGCTTCTCTTGAATCGGCGGGGGCCCCTGCACCCCCCCTGGCTCGGTCGCTCGCGGGGACCCCCGAGCCCCGCGCCGCTCCCTCGCCTCCTTACGGCTCACCCCTGACGCCCGACGGCTGAAAGACCCGCTCGAAGATCGCGTCCACGTGCCGCAATTGATGGTCGAGGTCGAACGCGCGCGCGATCTCGGCGGGCGGCAGGACGGCGGTCACCTCGGCGTCGGCCAGGAGGAGCGCCTCGAAGTCGCGCTGCTCGTGGAAGGCGCGCATGGCGTTGCGCTGCACCCACTCGTAGGCCTGCTCGCGCGAGACGCCGCGGCGCGCCAGCTCGAGGAGCACGGTGCCCGAGAAGACCACGCCGCGCGACCGCCGCAGGTTCTCCAGCATCCGGTCGGGGTAGACGACCATGCCCGTCACGATGCGGGTGAAGCGGCGCAGCATGTGGTCGAGGGCGATGAAGCTGTCGGGCAGGATGACGCGCTCGACCGACGAGTGCGAGATGTCGCGCTCGTGCCACAGCGCGACGTTCTCCATCGCCGCCAGGGCGTTGCCGCGCAGCAGCCGGGCGAGGCCCGTGATCTGCTCGCAGCCGATCGGGTTGCGCTTGTGCGGCATGGCCGACGAGCCCTTCTGGCCCTTGCCGAACGGCTCCTCGACCTCGCCGATCTCGGTCCTCTGCAGGCCGCGAATCTCGAGCGCGAACTTCTCGAGCGACGCCGCCACGAGCGCCAGCGTCGTCAGCAGCTCGGCGTGGCGGTCGCGCTGGATCACCTGCGACGACACCGGCGCGGGCGCGAGGCCCAGCCGCGCGCAGACGCGCGCTTCGATCGACGGGTCGAGGTGCGCGAAGGTGCCGACGGCGCCGGAGATCTTCCCGACGCTCACCGTCTCGCGCGCGCGGGCGACCCGCGCCAGACCGCGCTGCAGCTCGGCGTACCACAGCGCCAGCTTGAGGCCGAACGTCATCGGCTCGGCGTGCACGCCGTGCGTGCGGCCGATCATGGGCGTGCGGCGGTGCTCCTCGGCGCGCGCGCGCACGGCGGCCAGGAGTCGTTCGAGGTCGCCGACGATGAGGTCCGACGCCTGGCGCATCTGCAGCGCCTGCGCGGTGTCGAGGACGTCCGACGAGGTCAGGCCGAAGTGCAGCCAGCGGGCCGACGGCCCCACCTGCTCGGCCACCGCGGTCGTGAACGCGATGACGTCGTGCTGCGTCGTCCGCTCGATCGCCTCGATGCGGGCGACGTCGAAACCGCCTTTCTCGCGGAGGTCGCGCGCGGCCTCGACGGGCACGAGGCCGGCCTCGGCCATCGCGTCGGCCGCGGCGAGTTCCACCTGCAGCCACGTCTCGTAGCGCCGCTGGTCGCTCCAGATGGCGCCCATCTCGGGGTTGGTGTAGCGGGGAATCATTGTTTTGAATCGGCGGGGGCCCCTGCCCTTCGACGTTGCTCAGGGCACCCCGCCTGGCGCGTTTGCCGACGCGGGGGCCCACACGCCCCACGCCGGCTCCGCGCTCTCTCCGTTACCGTCCGTGGCTCATTCCGTGGCCATGTCCGTGGTCATTCCGTGGTTCTTTCCGTGAGTCACCCTCCGCACGCTCAGCCCAGACCCAGCCGCTCCGGCGAGAGCCCCCCGTTCACCGCGGGGCCGAGCAGGGTGGCGGCGAGCGCGCCGTTCGCGAACAGCTCGCCCGCGACGCGCACCACGTCCTCGGATGTCACCGCCTCGATCCCCTCGAGCGTCTCGTCGAGGCCGAACTGGCGCTCGAAGTAGATCTCCTGGCGCGCCAGGTGCGACATGCGGCTCGCCGTGTTCTCGAGGTTCAGCATCAGGCTGCCCTTGAGGTGGTCCTTCGCGCGCCGCAGCTCCTCGCCCGCGACCGCCGCGGCCTTCATGCCCTTCAGCTCCTCGACGACGAGGTCCACCACCTGGCCGACCGAGTCGGTCGCGCAGCCGGCGTAGATGGTCAGCGCGCCCGCGTCGCGGTACGCGTTCAGGCCGCTGAAGACCGCGTAGGCCAGCCCGCGCTTCTCGCGCACGTTCTGGAAGAGCCGCGAGCTCATCGATCCGCCGAGCACCGTGTTCAGGATGTAGCTGACGTAGCGGTCGTCGTGGCGCTGCGGGTAGGCGCTGGCGCCCATCACGAGGTGGCTCTGCTCGAGGTCCTTCGTGCGGACGCCCAGGCCGGGCAGCGCGCGCGGCGGGCGGTCGTCGGCCGGCGCCCCCGTCGCCGCCAGCCGCTCGAAGGCCCGCGCCACCAGCTCGCGGACGCGCGCGTGCTCCAGGTTCCCCGCCGCCGCGACGACCAGGTTCGACGCCACGTACGCCCCGGTGAAGAACTCGCGCAGCGTGTCGGAGGTGAGCGCCTCGACCGTCTCGCGCGAGCCGAGGATCGGCCGCCCCAGCGGGTGCCCCTCCCAGAACTGCTGGGTGAACAGCTCGTGCACGAGATCGTCCGGCGTGTCCTCGACCATCTTGATCTCTTCGAGGACGACCTTCTGCTCGCGCGTGACGTCGGCCTCGCGCAGCGCCGGGTTCAGCACCAGATCGGAGAGCAGGTCGACGGCGATCGGCAGGTGCTCGTCGAGCACCTTGATGTAGTAGCTGGCGTATTCCTTCGCCGTGAAGGCGTCGAGGTGGCCCCCGATCGAGTCGATCTCCTGGGCCAGCCCCTCGGCGGTCCGGCTCGCCGTGCCCTTGAAGAGCATGTGCTCGACGAAGTGCGCGATGCCGCTCCGCTCGTCGCTTTCGTGGCGCGATCCCCGGGTCAGCCACACGCCAATCGTCACCGACCGGACCTGGGGCATGGTCTCGGTGATCAGGCGCAGGCCGTTGTCGAGCACCTCTCGGGCAATCATGGGCGGCACGCGTACGCTGGCCGGGCCGGACTCGGAAGTCGGGAGCCGGCGGCGCGAAACGGCAGCGTGGTCTGCAAGTCTTTGCTAGATGAGGAGTTACGCGAGACGCTAGGAACCCCTATGATAGCACGCACGACCGGGCGCCAGCAACCGGAAACTCGGCGCTTCGCTTGGATCGGCGGCGGGGACCCCTGCCCCGTCGACGATGCTCAGGGCACCCCGCCTGGCTCGGCCGCTCGCGCTTTTCTCATCCCTTTCCGGGGCAATGTCCGACTCACGGGCGCGGGGTACAATCGAGCTCGAACGATCCACACCATGACCGACCCCGCCCGACCCGACGTCGCCGAGCTGGAACGCGTCGAGCTCGAACAGACGCTCGAGGCGCTGGGCGCCCGTCGTTTTCACGCGCGGCAGCTGTTTCGCTGGGTCTACCGCAAGGGCGTCGTCGAGTTCGACCGTATGACCGATCTCGGGCGCACGCTGCGCGCGACGCTCGCCGAGCAGGTCCGCGTGTCCACGCCGGAGGTCGTCGCGAAGGACGTCTCGACCGACGGGACGACGAAGTTCGCGCTGGCCCTCGGCGACGGGCGGCGGATCGAGGCCGTGTACATCCCCGATCTCCCGCGCCAGACCTTCTGCATCTCGACCCAGGTCGGCTGCGCGATGAAGTGCGCGTTCTGCCTGACCGGGAAGATGGGCCTGGCCCGCAACCTGACGGCCGGCGAGATTGCCGGCCAGGTGCGCGTGCTGGCCCGCGAGCTCGACCTGCTCGAGCTCCCCTTCAACATCGTCCTCATGGGCATGGGCGAGCCCCTGCACAACTACGACGCGACGATGAAGGCGCTGCGCATCCTGGCCGACGAGCACGGCCTGGCCGTCTCGCCCCGGCGCGTGACGCTCTCGACGGTCGGCGTGCTGCCCGCGCTCGAGCGGCTCGCGACCGAGCCGCTCATGCCCAACCTGGCGATCTCGCTGCACGCCACGACCGAGGACATGCGCGAGCGGCTCGTGCCCGTGAACCGGAAGTACGGGCTGAAGGAGCTCGTCGACGCCTGCCGGAAGTTCCCGCTGAAGCGGCGCAGCCGGATCACGTTCGAGTACGTGCTGCTCGACGGCGTGAACGACACCGACGACGACGCGCGCCGCCTGGTGAAGCTGCTGGCCGGCGTCAAGGCGAAGGTGAACCTGCTGCCGCTCAACGAGGCGGCGGGCATCCCCTTTGGGAGACCGTCCGACGCGCGCGTGGACCGCTTCGCGCAGATCCTGACCGACCACCACCTCACCGTGATGGTGCGCAAGAGCCGCGGCCGCGACATCCGCGCCGCCTGCGGCCAGCTCATCGTGGAGGGCCCCGAGAAGTCCCCCGCCCAGCGGCTCGCGGGACTCATGAACGGGAACTGACGCTTGTCCGTTCACGGAACTGACGCGGGTCCGTTCACGGAACTGACGCTTGTCCGTTCAGGGACTGACGCTTGTCCGTTCAGGGACTGACGCTTGTCCGTTCAGGGACTGACGCTTGTCCGTTCAGGGACTGACGCTTGTCCGTTCAGGGACTGACGCTTGTCCGTTCAGGGACTGACGCTTGTCCGTTCAGGGACTGACGCGGATCGTTCAGCGGAACAGTCCCGAACGGACAAGGATCGCTCCCGAACGGACAAGGATCCTCGTGAACGGACAGGGATTCACCGTGAACGGACAGGGATTCACCGTGAACGGACAAGCGTCAGTTCCCTGAACGGACAAGAATCTCCCCGTATGACCCCCGTCATACGCATGGCCCGGGCCTTGGGAGTTCAATGGGAGCAGGAACTCCGATGCCGCTAAACGCCCTGGTCGGACGGCTCGCGCGGGAACAGCGGACAATCGAGGCGATGATCGCCATCTACTGCCGCGACCATCACGGCCGGCGACGCGGGCTCTGCGCCGGGTGCGACGGGCTGCGGGCCTATGCCGAGCAACGTCTCGTCCACTGCCCGTTCGAGCACGACAAGCCCACCTGCGTGAACTGCGAGGTGCACTGCTACCGGGCGGAGATGCGCGAGCAGGTCAGGGTCGTGATGCGCTACGCCGGGCCTCGCATGCTGCTGCGGCACCCGCTCCTCGCGATCCGGCACCGGTGGGTCGACTCGCGGCGGGAGGCCCCCGGCCGGCCGCGCCGGAAGGCGTCGGCGGCGGCGTAGATGCACAGTCCAGAGACCTGTGCCACCGCTCAGACGACGTGGCCGCGGATGACGGGCTCGACCTCGTCGATTCGGACGCGCACGCGGACGTTGCGTCTCAGCCCTTCCCCGATCCGCACTTTCAGATAGTTGTCCGTGCCCACCAGCGTGCCGTCCTCGAGGGTGAGGCCGGGTCTGACGGCGCCGAGGTGCGCGAGGCGGAACCGGGCCGCCAGCGCGCCGCCGATCTCGCGGAGCCGCCGGGCACGGGCACGCACCGTCGCGCCGTGCACCTTGCCGGGAAGCGACGCCGCGCTGGTGCCCGGGCGGTCCGAGTAGGGGAACACGTGGAGATGGGTGAGCGGAGACGCCGGCAGGTAGCGCTCGTTGGCCGCGAAATCCTCGTCGGTCTCGCCCGGGAAGCCGACGATGAGATCCGACCCGATCGCCGCGTGCGGCAGGCGCGCGCGGATGCGATCGACGAGGCGGCGGTAGCCGTCGAGGGTGTAGGGCCGCTGCATCGCGGCCAGCACCCGGTCGCTCGCGTGCTGCAGCGGCAGGTGAAAGTGCGGGGCGAAGCGGTCCCCGTCCGAGACGCGATCCACGATCGCCGGCGTGCAGTCCATCGGCTCGAGGGAGCTGATGCGGAACTTCACGCCGCCCGGTCGCGCCGCGAGCGCGCCGAGCAAGGCGGCGAGCGAGGTCGCCGGCGTCAGGTCGCGGCCGTAGCCGCCCAGATGCACGCCCGTGAGCGCCACCTCCGCGAAGCCGGCCGCCTCCGCGCGCGCCACCTCGGCGTGCACCTGCTCGCGCGGCACGCTGCGGGAAGGGCCTCGCGTCGCGGGGATGATGCAGTAGGCGCAGCGCTCCTCGCAGCCGGTCTGGACGCGCAGGGTGTAGGCAGTCCGCCCCGCGACGCCCGGGACGAGCGTCCACGCGAGGGCGTGCTCGCGCGCACCGCTGCCCTCGAGCCCCGCGCCGCACGGGCCCTCGCCCGCCCCGAAGCGCGCGGCCGTCGTCAGATCGAGCTCGTCGGCGAGATCGGTGGCCAGACCGTCCTTGGCGTCGTTGGGCACGACGCGCAGCAGGTTCGGGAGCGCCGCGACCTCGTCGGGCCGCCGGGTGGCGTAGCAGCCGGTGACGACGATGCGGGCCGACGCGTTCAGCCGGGCGACGCGGCGCACGGTCTGGCGGACGCCCTGGTCCGCCGTCGCCGTCACCGAGCAGCTGTTGACGATGACGAGGTCGGCCGTGTCGCTCCGACCGGGCTCGGCACCGCGGGCGAGCAGCCCTTCCTCCAGGCGCAGCGAGTCGGCCTGATTCACGCGGCAGCCGAACGTGAGGATGGCGTACTTCATGCGGCCCCACCTTCGCGCTTCGCGCTACGGCGGGTAAACCAGCGCCCAGCGCCTACTTGTGGCGGGCCTCGACCTCCGCCGCGGCCTGCTCGACCTTCTCGGCGAGCTTCTGCTTGTAGGCGTCGAGCTTCGCGGCGAGCGCGGCGTCGCCCACGGCCAGGATCTGGGCGGCCAGGATGCCGGCGTTGGTCGCGCCGGGCCTGCCGACCGCCATCGTGGCCACGGGCACGCCCGCCGGCATCTGCACCGTGGCGAGCAGCGCGTCCAGCCCCTTGAGCGCCGAGGAGTCGATCGGCACGCCGATCACGGGCCGGGTGGTGTGCGCCGCCACCACGCCCGCCAGGTGCGCCGCGGCCCCCGCGCCGACGATGAACACGCCGACGCCCCGGGCGGGCGCCTCCTCCACGAGACGCTGCACGCGCGCGGGCGACCGGTGCGCCGAGGCCACCGTCGTCTCGCACGGAATGCCGAACTCCTTCAAGACCTCGACCGCCCCCTGCATCACCGGCGCGTCCGAGGCCGACCCCATGAGGATGAGAACCTTGTTCATTGCCGATTGCCGATTGCCGATTGAAGATTGAAGATTGACGACCTGCGACCCGCGCCGCGCTACGCGCGCGCCGGCGCGAGCGCCTTCCGCCCGATGTCCTGCCGATAGTGCATCCCCGGGAACGAGACGCACGCCACGCCCTCGTAGGCGCGCGCGATCGCCGACCGATAGTCGGCGCCGCGCCCGACGACGGTGACCACGCGGCCGCCGGCGGTGACGAGCCGGCCGTCCCGCTCGGCCGTGCCCGCGTGGAACACGACCACGCCGTCGAGCGCCTCGGCGCGGTCGAGCCCGTCGATCGGCTTCCCCGATTCGTACCGCCCGGGGTACCCGCCCGAAGCCAGCACGACGCCGACGCGCGGCTCCGCGCTGAACCGGCACGCGGCCCCCCGCAGCTCTCCGGCGGCCGCGGCGGCCAGCGCCGGCGCGAGCTCGCTTTCGATCATCGGGAGCACCACCTGCGCCTCGGGGTCGCCGAAGCGCACGTTGAACTCGATGACCTCGGGTCCCTCGGCCGTCATCATGAGGCCGACGTACAGGAAGCCGCGGTACTCGTGCCCCTCGGCCCGGAGCCCCGCCAGCACGGGCTCGACGATGCGGGAGACGATGGCGCGCCGGGCGGTCTCGTCCACGAGCGGGCTCGGCGCGAAGGCGCCCATGCCCCCCGTGTTCGGGCCCTCGTCGTCGTCGAAGGCGCGCTTGTGATCCTGCGCGGAGAGCAGCTCGAGGGCGCGGGTGCCGTCGGCGAGCACGAAGAACGACGCCTCGGTGCCCGACAGGCAGGCCTCGAGCACGAGGCGGCGGCCGGCGTCGCCGAACCGTCGATCCACCATGGCGGCGCCGACGGCCGCTTCGGCCGCCGGGCGATCGGGCGCGACGACGACGCCCTTGCCGGCGGCGAGGCCGTCAGCTTTGACGACGACCGGCAGGCCGAGCGTGCCGCGCGCGACGAGGTCGAGCGCCGCGTCCGGCGAGTCGCAGACCGCGAAGCGCGCGGTCGGCACGCCGTGGCGCGCCATGAACTCCTTCGCGAAGACCTTGCTGGTCTCGAGCCGGGCGGCCGCCCGGGTCGGTCCGAGCAGCAGCCGGCCGTCGGCCGCGAACCGGTCGGCGACGCCCCGCTCGAGCGGCTGTTCCGGGCCGACGACGGTCAGGTCGACGCGCTCCTGCACGGCAACGGCCAGGAGCGCCTCCGGGTCGGTCGGGTCGACCGGGACGGTCCGGGCCAGCCGCGCGATGCCCGCGTTGCCGGGCGCACAGACGACCTCGTCGACCCCCGGCTCGCTCGCGAGCTTCCAGACGAGCGCGTGCTCGCGCGCGCCGCCGCCGATGACCAGGACCCTCATTGCAATCGGCTTATGCTGTTGAGCAAAAAGCGCTTAGGCAGGCTGAACAATTCGTTGACGACCGTCGAGATTCCGCCTAGAATCCGCGTCTACGTGTGATAGCCTAGCATATTCTGGTGAGTAGGACGGACCTTCACAAAGCGGAACGGACCGCGTGTAAGGGGGTGGAGCGAGGTTGGCTGAAGTCAAGGTGCAGGACGGCGAATCGATCGAGAGTGCACTGCGCCGTTTCAAGCGCAAGGTGCAGCAGGAAGATATCATCAAGGATATCAAGAAGCACTCCTTCTATCTCAAGCCGGGAGACAAGCGTCGGGCCAAGCAGGCGCTGGCGCGGAAGCGCACGCGCAAGAAGCAGCGCCGAGAGGCTGAGTAGGAAGACGAGGGCGAGCCATGGAGTTCCAGGACCGGACTCTTCGGTGCATGGATTGCGGAGCCGAGTTCGTCTGGACCGCGGGTGAACAGTCGTTCTTCGCGGACAAGAACTTCAAGAACGAGCCGAAGCGCTGCCGGGCCTGCAAGGCGAAGCGGGCCGAGCGGCTCGCGACCGGTCCGTCGGGGACCCGGGAACGGGTGGAAACCAAGACCGTCTGCTCCAACTGCGGCAAGGAGACGACCGTGCCGTTCCGGCCGACGCAGGGGCGTCCCGTGTTCTGCCGGGAGTGTTTCCAGCAGCGGAAGTTCGCCGCCGGCGGGGCCTGAGGCCCCGGGGCACAGCGCTCGCCAGCATGGCCGGCCGGGCGCCCTCGGGGCGCTCGGGCGGGCCCGACCGAGGGGCCTGCGGGAAGGTCGAGAATTCCCGCAGGTCCTTGACACGATTGGATTTTTCGCAGTACACTCCCCCGTCTTTTCGAGCCCCGCCGAGGAAGAAAGTCGTGTCCCCGCGAGGTGCGAACGGAAGAGGGGCGTGGGAGGGAGCGCGGCGTATGCACATCGAGGAACGGGTCGTCGGGAGCGTGACGGTGCTCGACCTCAAGGGCAAGCTCACGTTGGGGGACGGTGACGAGCTGCTCAAGGACAAGATCAACTCGCTCGTCCAGCAGGACCGGAAGGCGATCCTGCTCAACCTCGAAGGGGTCCCGTACATCGACAGCGCCGGCTTGGGCGAGATCGTCCGCACGTACACGACGGTCAGCCGGCAGGGGGGCAAGCTGAAGCTGGTCCACCTGACCAAGCGCATCCAGGACCTGCTGTCGATCACGAAGCTGCTCACGGTCTTCGAGACCTTCGATTCGGAGCAGGAGGCCCTCGCGAGCTTTTCCGCTTAGGTGGGGCCTCCGGGCCCTTCCCCGCCGCGCTACATGGCGCGCAGGTCAGCACCAGACATCGTAGAGCCGCGCAAGGCGCCGCAGACCGGGGCGGCGCCCCGATCGGTGGCGCACTACCTGCTCGTCTCCCTCCGTCCGCCGCAGTGGACGAAGAACCTGATCATCTTCGCGGGGCTCATCTTCGGCCAGCGGCTCGTCGATCCGGTGGCCATCTGGCGGGCGATGGGCGCGTTTGCGGTGTTCTGCGCGCTGTCCGGCGTCGTCTACCTGGTCAACGACGTCGTCGATCGGGAGGCCGACCGCCAGCACCCGGTGAAGTGCCGGCGGCCGATCGCGGCGGGCGACCTGCCGGCGGAGCTCGCGCTCGGGGCGGCGCTGGTGATCGGCGTGACGGGCCTGGCGGCGGCCTTCTGGCTGGGCCGGAGCTTCGGCCTGGTGGCGGGCATCTACGTGGCGCTCCTGGCGCTCTATTCGGGCCCGCTGAAGCGTGTCGTGATCGTGGACGTGCTGACCATCGCGATCGGCTTCGTCCTGCGGGCCGTGGCCGGCGCCGTGGCGGTGGACGTGCCGTTCAGCCACTGGCTGCTGGTGCTGACGCTGATGCTGGCGCTCTTCCTGGGCTTCAGCAAGCGCCGGCACGAGCTGGTGACGCTCGGGGACCAGGCCGTCGAGCACCGGGCCATCCTGGCGGACTACAGCGCGCAGCTGCTCGACCAGATGATCGCGGTCGTAGCGGCGGTGACGCTGATCGCGTACGTGATCTACACCGCGAGTCCGGAGACGATCCAGAAGTTCGGCACCGGCCGGCTGGGGCTCACGCTGCCGTTTCCAGTGTACGGCATTTTCCGGTATCTGTACCTGGTGTACCGGAAGGACGGGGGCGGGAACCCCTCCGAGACGCTGCTGACGGACTGGCCGCTGCTCGTCTGCGTGGCGCTCTGGGGGCTGTCGGTGATCCTGATCATCTACGCAGGGCGGCTCCCGCTGCCCTGAGTGCGGGCGGAGGCTCGAAGGGTTTACATGGCACGCGCGACGGTGGCCCTGCTGCGGACGCGCCCGGAGACGGCGCTGCGCGACTACCACGACCTCATGCACCTGGCCGGCTACCAGGACGTGGTCGCCCGCGACGCCGAAACGGCGCTCAAGGTCAACATCTCCTGGCACTTCTTCTTCCCGGGGAGCTCCACCACCCCGTGGCAGCTCGACGGGGTGATCCGCGCGATGCTCCGGGACGGCTACGACCCGGCGCGCCTCCACGCCTGCCACAACCGGACGGTCGTGATCGACGCCCGCCTCGGCGAGCGCGAGAACAAGCAGGTGCAGGTCGTGGAGGCGCACGGCCTGCGCAACCTCCACATCTACGAGCCGGGCGAGGCGTGGATCGACATCCGGGAGGCGGTGGGCGATCTCACCCGCAAGTTCATCTGCCTGAACGACGTCTACCCGAAGGGCTTCCTCATCCCGCGCCGGTTCATCGGCGAGAACATCATCCACCTGCCGACGGTGAAGACGCACGTTTTCACGACGACGACCGGCGCGATGAAGAACGCGTTCGGCGGCCTGCTGAACGAGCGCCGGCACTGGACGCACCCGGTGATCCACGAGACGCTGGTGGACCTGCTGATGATCCAGCAGCGGATCCACCGGGGCGTGTTCGCGGTGATGGACGGCACGTTCGCGGGCGACGGACCGGGCCCGCGGTGCATGGTGCCGCACGTGAAGAACGTGATCCTGGCCAGCGCCGACCAGGTCGCCATCGACGCGGTGGCCGCGAAGCTGATGGGCTTCGACCCGCTGTCGATCAAGTACCTACGGCTCGCGCACGACCTCGGCCTCGGCTGCGCCGACCCGAGGGAGATCGAGATCGCCGGCGACGCCGCGGCGGCGTCCGAGAACTGGCGGTTCGTCGGCCCGTTCGAGCGGATGACCTTCGCCGCGCGCATGCAGCACCAGATCTACTGGGGCCCGCTCAAGCGTCCCGTCGAGTGGTCGCTGAAGACGGTGCTCGCGCCGTGGGCGTACGTGGCCAGCGTCGTCTACCACGACAGCTTCTGGTACCCGGTGAAGGCGCGGCGCGCGATGCGCGCGGCGCTGGAGAGCCCGTGGGGCCGCCTGTTCCGGACCTGGGAGCACGTCACGCCCGATGCGGACGGCTATCCGCTGACGGGCACCGAACCCGCAATCGCGCCGCGCACGGGCCTGCGCGCGCTCTTGCGCTCGGTGGGGATCCTGGGCACGTGCCTGAAGGAGGCCCCCGAATTCACGGCCCGCCGGCGCCGCGCCGCCACGCCCAAGTCGTGAGCGGACGGCCGGGAGACCTATGGCAGAGTTCAACATCCGCGCCGATGCAGTGGACGTCGAGCAGATCATGCGCCAGATCCGGGCGCGCATCCGCGAAAAGCGCGGCGTCGACTACACCGAAGACGAGATCCGCCGCCTCGCGAGCGTGAGGCTGGAGAAGTTCCTGGAGCCGAACGGCGTGCGCTCGGACCTCATCGAGCAGTTCCGGCTGCGCCGGCCGGAGCCGCCGCCCCCCCCGCGCGACAGCTACGCCTTCGAGGAGGACACGCTCTTCACGTCCCACCGGGCGATCGTGCGGTTCGTCCGCCGCCTGCTGCGGCCGGTCCTCAAGCTGTTCTTCAACCCGGGCCCGCTCGTCGACGTGCTGCACAAGCAGGCGGAGCTGAACAAGCAGTTCTACTCCCTGTACGAGTGGGATCGGAGGCGCGACGAGCTCGACGCGATGTACTTCGAGGTCATGCACAACCTGGTGCTCGAGATGACGCGGCTGGGCATCGAGGTGAAGAACCTCAAGATGCGGGTCGAGTCGCTGTCGAGCCGGCTGGACTTCGACGAGCACCGCGCGCGCGCCCTCGAGGGCGTGGTCCAGTACAAGCCGGGCGTCGTCGTGCCGCCGCCGGCCCCGCGAGTGGAGGCGCGCGCCGACCAGCCGGCCGAGGTCCAGGAGGGCGGGGGCGAGGAGCG